>JBJEKG010000131.1:0-2959 GCA_051878535.1 Muribaculaceae bacterium | reverse complement strand
TGTAATGTATGTGGACCTCAACAGCATCCGCCTCATATCCATCTTCGAAACCCTCGGCATCGACAACGCTCTGATTAGCGGCACGGCCACGGGCACTTTCCAAGCCCGCAGCCTGCTGTCGTCAATCCCCGTGCTCACCACCGACAACCTCCACGTGGACCAAATCGGTTACAACTACTGCACCATCGGCGATGCCGACATCCGCGCCAACTGGGACAACGACCGGCAGTCGTTCCACCTCGATGCCGACATCGTCAACCCCGAGCAACAGCATTCGCGCATCTACGGCGACATCTTCGCCGCCCAAGGCGCGCTCGACCTCACCTTCGACGTCAACCATGCCCGCGTGGGCTTCATGCGACCGTTCATGGCCGCTTTTACCTCGGCCATTGACGGCTACGTGAGCGGCCACGCTCGCCTGTTCGGCACATTCAAGGACATCGACATGGAAGGTGACATCTTCGCCGAAGACCTGCGCCTGAAAATCGACTTCACCAACACCTGGTACTCGGCCACCGACTCCATCCACGTGCGTCCGGGTCGCATCGACCTCGACAACATCACCATCCGCGATGTCGACGGCCACACCGCCCGCCTCAACGGCTACCTGCTCCACGACTACTTCCACCGACCGGTGTTCGACTTCCAAATCACCGATGCCCACGACTTCCTGTGCTACAACGTCTCGGCCAAGCAGAACGACCTGTGGTACGGAACCATCTACGGCAACGGTTCAGCCTCGGTCAAAGGCCGTCCCGGACTGGTGGAAATCGGTGCGAACATGACCACCGCACCGCACTCCACCTTCACCTTCGTGCTCTCCGACCAGCTCGAAGCCCAGGAGTACTCGTTCATCTCCTTCCGCGACGTGACACCGGTCGACACCACCTCATCGGTGCTCAACGTCGACAACACGCCGCAAGCCGTCAAGGACTATCTGCAGCGCATCAGCCAACACAACGTCGACAAGCCGTCGGACTACGTGATGGACATCACCGTCGACGTCACTCCCGATGCCGAGATGATTGTGGTGATGGACCCCATCGGCGGCGACCGAATCCGCGCGTTCGGGCGCGGCAACATCCGCATGGCCTACAACTCAGCCGACAACGACATCTACCTCTGGGGCCTCTACACCCTCGACCACGGCAAGTACAACTTCACCCTGCAAGACATTATTATAAAGGAATTCACCATCAACCGAGGTAGCTCCATCGAGTTCAAGGGCGACCCCTACTCGGCCATCCTCGACATCGAGGCAATCTACCAGCTCAACGCCAACCTCTCCGACCTCGACGAATCGTTCACCCAGGACAAGGACCTCAACCGCACCAACGTGCCGGTGCAGGCCGTGATGATTGTCACCGACGACATGCGCCAGCCCGACATCCGCTTCGACCTCAACTTCCCCACGCTCAATGCCGACGTGTACCGCAAAGTGCGCTCAATCGTCTCCACCGACGACATGATGAATCGCCAAATCATCTACCTGTTGGCCCTCAACCGCTTCTACACACCCGACTACATGGCCTCCACCACCCGAAGCAACGAACTATTCTCCGTGGCCTCGTCCACCATCTCCTCCCAGCTGTCGAGCATGCTCGGCAAGCTCTCCGACAACTGGTCAATCGCTCCGAACCTGCGCTCCGACCAAGGCGACTTCTCCGACTTGGAAGTCGACCTCGCTCTCTCCTCGCGGCTGCTCAACAACCGACTGCTGTTCAACGGCAACTTCGGCTACCGCGACAAGTCGCTCAACTCCAACCAGTTTGTGGGCGACTTCGACATTGAGTACCTTCTGACGCCATCGGGCAATTGGCGTCTGAAGGCCTACAACCGCTACAACGACCAGAACTACTACCTGCGCACCGCCACCACCACCCAGGGCGTCGGCATCATGTTCCGCCATGATTTCGACTACCTATTCCGCGGTAGGTCAAACAAGTCTGAGCCGTCCGACTCCATCCCCGCTTCCGATTCTATTCAACCACTTAATATTCCGGATTCGCAATGAAAACCATTATCAAACTCGCTCTGTGCGCCACCTTAGCCGTGGTGGCCGCAGCCTGCTCCTCGACCGATGCTCCAACAGCAACGGCCGACCAAGTCATTAACCTTGATGCCACTCAAGTAGTAGCTACGCTCAACGATGCAGCCGTCCAACCCACCGCTGCGTCGCTCAACCTTGCCGACCACACTCTCACCCTTGCCGGTGTGCTTCCCGGCGAAGACCTCGTGATTAACGTCACCACCACCGACACCCCCGAGGGCATCACCTTCGAAGGTCGCAGTGCCTGCACACCCTCAATCAACCCCGAAGCAAACCGCTTGGCCGACATCTTCGTCAACGTGCGCGGCACCATCATCAACGGCATCGCCAACATCATCGTCCGCACCGGCGCTGCCATCGAGCAGAACCGCGCCATGGTGGGCGAGTGGTCGCTGCTCAACAAGATTACCTACTCCGGCCCGATATGGAACCGCACCATCGAATCATCCCCGCTGATGCTCACTTGGGACGCCGCTCCCAACGTCGAACTCATGATTTCCCAAATCGGTGCAGCCATGGTGTACCAAAACTTCAAGTCGCTCAAGCTCAACGATGACGCTACCGCACAGTTCACCTACTGTCCCGACATGTCCATGAGCATGACCATGCCAGGCGCCGATGGCACCATACCCGAACCCACTCACAACAACTGGGTCACCACCGACCGCAATCAGTTCTTCTGGTACGTGCGCAATGACCGCTTGTGCATCGTGCCCAACGTCTACAAGATGCTCACCGACCGCCTCGCCACCATCAACGCCGGTCAGCCCTTCCGTAGCCGCGCCATCGACCGCGACCAAATCGACTCCATCCAAGCGCAAGTGGTCGAAAGCATCCAATGGGTGCGCGAATTTGCCAAGCAGTGGGCCGCTCCCGGCTTGACCTTCAAATACACCCTCGATGGCGACA
>JBJEKG010000130.1:0-2966 GCA_051878535.1 Muribaculaceae bacterium | reverse complement strand
TAGCTGAATATCAGCGAGAAAAAAATTTCCTGCAAAAAAGTGACGAAAACAGGAAAAAAGCGGGGCGGCCGGTGGCCGCCCCGCTTGGGTTATGTCAGCAAGGGGTTATTTTGCGAGTTGTTTGGTGGCGGTGGTGCCGCGGCGCACGATGTAGATGGTGCCGGGAGTGGGGTTGGCCACGCGGATGCCTTGGAGGTTGTAGAATTCGGCGTCGGCGGCGTCATCGGTGGTGAGGTCGAGGATGCCGGATTTCATTTCGGCGGCGGTCAGGGGTGATTCGCCATCGGCGAATACGGCGCTCACCAGATAGGTGGCTGTTTCATCGTAGCTTTCATCCGAGAGGTCGAAGGTGGTGGCTTCGGCGGGGATGAGTTCGGCGTTGAGAGCCTCGAAGGAGGTGGACACGTAGACGTTGTAGCCGAGGACGGTGCCGCCTTGGAGGTCGATTACTTCGTTCCAAGCGAGGGCTTTGGGCACGGCGTCGAAGAAGAGGGTTACTTCTTCGGGAGCGGAGTGTTCGGCGTATTGCAGGGCCACGGTGACGGGGGCGGAGGCGGCGAGCTCAGTGCCTTCGCTGTCGAGGAGGACGAGGCGCAGGGTGAGAGCTTCGAAGTTGTAGCGGTACATAGCGCCGAAAACGGTGTAGATAGTGCCGGCAGCTTGTTGGCCGCTGAGGAGGGTGCCTACTTCAATGACACGGATTTCGGAGGTTTCATCTACTTTGAGGCCGAAGATGTAGTTTTCGCCGTCGATGCTGATGTCATTGTCGGAGCGATTCTGTATGCAGACGTCGAGGGGAAGAGCGGAGCCGACGGTGTAGGAGTCGGCGGCATCGAGGGTGAGGACAAAGTCAGGCTCTTCGGGAGCGGAGATGACAACGGGGTTGGAAGGTTGGGCTTCGCCTTCGGTGTAAACGGCTACGACTGTGAGGATGCGGTCGGCTTCGGAAGCGGGCACGGTGAAGGAAGTCTGCGAAGTGGGCAGGAGTTCTTCGGTGAGCAGGCCGGAGGTGAGGTCGTAAACGCGGTAGCCGGCGAGCGGGTGGTCGATAGCTTCGGCGATGACAACGTTGTCAATCCAAACGGCGGGTTCGTAATACGAAGCTAAGGTCTTGGTGTTGATGTGGATGGCGATGTACTTAGCCTCGGCGGGGATACCGGTTACGGACACTTGGTGGAGGTTGTAGTCGGCACTTACCAATGCGGGGTTGGTGGTGGTGTAAGTGGTGGATTCGAACTTCTGCACTAAGTTGGTGAATGCGGTAGCGGGCGAAGCGGGGTCGTACTCATCGGTGGCGTATACCACCTCGAACTTGTTGGTAAAGGAGCTTGTACCCTTGAAGCCGATGAGGAACGACATGTTCATCGAGGAGCCTTCGGGGCAAGAGATGGCGGGGGAGATGAGCCAGTCGTCTTGTTGGACGTTGCCGGCGCAGGTCACGCCGAGGACTTTGCTGCCGTCGGGGTTGCCGGGGGTGGATGCGTTAGGTTCGGTTACCACGAGGATTGAGCCGGAAGCGGAGTAGCAGTTGGAGCCGGCTTTGCCGTCGAGGTCAAGGACAACGAATCCGTTGTAGGGGCCTGCGTCACCTTTGGCGAAGTCTTCGAAGGACTCGGTGATGTTCACGGGCACATATTCGGGGTCTTGAGCGGGTGTCCAGCTGATGGTGGCGAGGCCTTCGGCGGTGTCTTCGCCGCGCACGAGGTTGGTAGCGGGAGTGTAGTCGAGGAATGCCATAGCCACGGTAGCTTCGTCGGAAGCGTTGTTGGCGAGGTCTTCGTCGCCGTCGAAGGTGAGTTCAGCCTTGATGGTGAAGGATTCAGCGGCGAAGGCTTCGAGGGCGGTGATGGGCACGGTGACGGTGAGGTCAACGGAGCTGAGAGCGGGCACGTCGACGGTTTCCACGTCAGCGATTACGCCGGGGAAGGTGTGGATGAGAGCCACGGAGTAATCGGCAGCAGCCACGTCGGCGCCGCTATTGTTGGCCACGGAGATGGTGATGACGGCATCGTTGCCGGAGATGGCTTCGGCGGGTGCTTGGAAGCCGGTGATGGCGAGGTCTTTGCCTTTGAGGTTGAAGATGCGCACGGCATCGATTACGGTGTTGTAGCCCCAAGCCGACACGGTGGTGAATGCCACGCGGAACGAGGAGCAATCTGCGGGAATTACGCTCGACAGAGACACGTTAACCTTTTCCCATTGGCCGGAGGAGTAGCCATCCTTCTTGACAGTGTTTTCACCGCCGGGAACGTCGATCCAATCGCCGCCGTCGATAGATACTTGGAGTTTGAGCACATCGGCACCGGAAGAGTGGTGCAACATGTAGTATTCTACCACGGGGTTGGAGGCGGTGGCGTGGTCGATGGGCGGAGTCATCAGGCGAGCGGATTCGTTTTTGCGAGCGCTGTAGGATTTGTAGACAGCGAGGCCGCCATCGGCGTCGACGGGAGTGCCGGAGGGCGATGATGAAGAGGATGCTACTTCCCAGTTATAGGTGCCGTTGACGATTTCGGAGGTCCAGAAGTCGGCGAATTTAGCGCCGGCGAATGAATCGGCCAAGGGGAGTTCAACGGAGCCCATCATGATGTCGGCGGAAGTGGCGGCATCGCCGGTGTTGGTGCCCAAAGTGGCGGTGACGGTGTACTTGACGGTAATGAGGCCGGTGAAATCGAGGGTTTCGGAGAATTCGGTAGCGGCCAAGTCAGTGGCAACCACGGTTGATTCCTCGCCTTGAATGCGGGTGACGGTGTAGGTGAGGGTAGCGGGGTCGAGCATGTTGCCGTTAACGCCGGTGGCAGGAGCGTCCCAAGTGAGGGTGACAGTGTGGCCGGCGGTGGTGGCTACAAGGTTGGTTGGAGCGGTGGGAGTGTCGAGGCCCACGTAAACGCTTGCGGAGACGGCCGAGCTAACGTCGTCGCCGTTCTTCACTACTACGGAGTAGGTGGCGGTGGCAGAAGCGGGTGCTT
>JBJEKG010000129.1:0-2977 GCA_051878535.1 Muribaculaceae bacterium | reverse complement strand
CGCTGTGGTCGCCACCGAAGCCGACACCGTGCGCCTTGCGCCCTCCGTCTACGAACTCCAAGACCTCGAAGTCAGCTCTGCCGACCGCAACGTGGTGCGGCTCGTGTTCTTCGTGCGCCAATACACCACGCTCACCGGCGACACCAAGCAAATCACCCAGGTGTCGGAATCGATGGTCGACTTCTTCATTCCCATCCGCAAGGCGCGCAAAATCGATGGCACAGCTGAATTGCGCGTGCTCTATCAGCGTTCCGCATCCCATACCACTTGGGTCGATGGCCGCGACAGCCTGCAATGCCCGGCAGTTGAAGACCTCTCTTTCCTCAACTCGCTCATCACCATCGATTCGACGCAAGTGCCGGAACCGACATCGTTTGCATCCATTCCATACGACTCGATAGCCTGCGACACAATGTGGAGCAAGCACATCTATCCTCAGCAAATATTCCGCCGCACTCCGGCCGGCTACTTCGTCACCGTCGATGCCCTCGCCAAGCAAAAGGACCACCGCTTCTCGCCTTGGTACTTCAAACTACTCGGCCTCACCGTTGACATCAACGAACTCATAGGCACATACGTATTCGCCCCGACCACCCGCAGCCTGCACCGCCGCGACGAGCTCACCTCGATGAGCTACAGCCTGCAAATCGACTGCCGCGGCAAATGGTTCAAACGCGCCATGGGTTCCGACGCGCCGGTCGACATGCGTTCGTGGGCCGAATTCTACCTCGTCGACCGCACCTACCTGCCCGACACCGAAGCCCGCGAGCTGATGCGCGACAAAGAAGCCGATTATCCCCTCACCATCCCCGCCAACGTGCCACCCCTCGCCCCCATCTTCCAACCCCTCCTCCCCTAACCATAAACAATATAGTTACAAAAAAAAAATCGGCTAAATTTAAAGTGGCGATTTAAATATAGCCGATTTTATACTTTTTTGAGTAGTATTTGGTTATTCCAAAAATAAGTTGTAATTTTGTCTAAATTTTAAGTAATACTTTAAATTTAGACAAATTATGAATAATCAGCTGATACATCGAACGATGGAGGCGACGCTATCTGAAGCGTTCAAGTACCTACCCACATTGACCATTACCGGCCCGCGCCAGTCGGGCAAGACCACGCTTTGCCGAACTTATCTCTCTGATTTACCATACGTTAACTTGGAGGATTATCCCACTCTGGAGCAATTGCAAAACGACCCGAAAGGGTTCATTGCTCGGTTTCCAAACGGTGTGATAATCGATGAGGCGCAACGTTGGCCGCAATTATTCTCGTATCTGCAAGTGGAGGTGGACAACGACCGCATCAATGGCGGTTCGCGGCGCTTTATCGTCAGCGATAGCAGCAATTTCGCTCTCTTAGAAAAGGTGACGCAGTCGATGGCAGGTCGCACAGCAGTTCTCACCCTTTTACCGCTGACCATCAGCGAGATACGGAGTCGCTACCCGGAGGCATCGACCGACGAGCTACTGCTACGCGGCGGCTTCCCTGCCTTGTGGGGGATAGACCTGCGCGGTGTGGACATCCTGCTTTCCAACTACTTCGCCACGTATATCGAGCGCGACGTGCGTTCGCTCCTCAATATTAAAGACTTACACGCGTTCCAAACCTTTCTGCGCCTGTGCGCCGGCCGCATCGGACAAGAGTTTAACGCCTCGGCGATGTCGGTGGAAGTCGGCGTAAGCGTGCCCACAATCAAATCATGGCTGAGTGTTTTGCAGGCATCATACGTGGTGACACTTCTCCAACCTTATTATCAAAACATCGGCAAGCAGCTCACCAAGTCGCCCAAGTTGTATTTCTGCGACTGCGGTTTGGCCGCGTGGCTGTTAGGCATTCGATCAACCGAACAAATGGCTCTCCACCCGCTTCGCGGTAACCTATTCGAAAACATGGTAGTAACAGACCTAATGAAGACCGACCTTAACCGCGGCCTCACCAATCAATTCTTCTTCTACCGCGACAAAACGCGACGCGAAGTGGATCTTCTGCGCATCCTGCCCGACGGCCACATTCAAGCCTTCGAGATAAAGTCGGGCAAGACCTACACGCCCCAATACGCAAAACACCTCAACTATCTCCGCGACCTCTTGGGCGAGCGTGTGCAAACCACCGCCGTCATCTATGACGGCGGTGAAAACAACTTTGCCCCGTTCGACTGCTTTGCCAACTGCCGCCAGGCAGCGCAACTGCTGAAGGATTAGCTGAGAGTGTAGCTTTAGCTACTACGCCGGAGCTGAAAAGGAGGGGCGGGGCAACGTAGCGGATGAAAGCTCGGCGACTGAGCGGATTTTTCGCCTATCAATAGGCTGCAGTAAATCGTTCGAAGTGATGGTTAGCCTGCTCCAGTTCATCCACCATAGCGTAGGCGTAATCCTCTACAGAGATAAAGCTCTCGCCTTTTTCGTCAAAGAGCATATCGTCTTTGCCAAGACGGAACTTGCCGGTTCGTTTGCCGGGACCATTCTGTCCCATGTTGCCGAGATTACCGGCCGGCGAGAAAAACACCCAGTCGATTTCCTTTTCCTTCATCAGATAGTCGAGGTAGAACTCACCCATCGACTTCACACCGGGCAACCATTCAGCCGGAAGATTGCCGGTATCTACAAGGCGCACACCGGGAGCAACAAACAGTGTTCCCGCACCGCCCACGATAAGAATACGAGACACATTTGCACGCTTGGTTCCCTCAACAATCTTGGGATAGTTCTCCAAGGTTTCTTCATATTGACGAGGGTTCTGCCAACCGGGGTTATAGGCACTGATGACGGCATCAGCTCCACGTGCCACTTTTACCAAAGTGTCAATGTCGGTAGCGTCGCCTTCAACAACCTTCAGATTTTCGTTGGTTACATTCACTTTTTGTGCGTCGTGCACAATTGCTGTCACCTCGTGACCACGAAGCAACAACTCGTTTAAGATGGCTTTACCTACAAAACCTGTAGCACCAATCAATGTTACTTTTTTCATGATT
>JBJEKG010000128.1:0-2979 GCA_051878535.1 Muribaculaceae bacterium | reverse complement strand
TGATTACCGGACCGCCGCCGAGGGTGGGGTGGTTGGTGGGGTCTTGCTTCTCCACGTAGTTGGGGTGCACGCCGTGGGCGTTGTCGGCCGAAATCATGAAGGAGTTCGACACGGCGCGGATGTACTGGCTTTCGTCGCCGCCCAAAGCGGAGTTAATGCGGCGCAGGATGTAGTCCAACATCGGCGATCCGGCGCCTTGCTTGGTGCCGCTGCCGGTTTCTTCGTTGTCGAAAATAGCCATCACACGGGTGGCAGGGTCGGGGACATCGGCCTTGTCGAGCAGGGCACACAGGGATGCGTGCACCATCGACAGGTCGTCGATGCGGCCGGAGGTGATGAAGTCGCCGTTGACACCCACCACGCAGGCGCGGGTGGTGTCGTAGAGCGAGAGGTCGTAGTCGAGGATGTCGTCGAACTTCACGCCCAACTTCTCAGCCACCAAACGCTGGATGGCACCGCGAGCTTCCTGACCCTGGGGCAGACGGCCCAATACGGGCAGCATGTCCTTTTGCTTCGACAGCGGATTGCCCTCGTTGACGGCGCGATTGAAGTGGATGGCCAAGTGGGGGATGGTGAGCAGATGGCGGTCGAAGCGCACCAAGCGGCGCTCGGGGTTGAGCACGTCGTTGGAACGCAGAATCACGCGGCCGGCAATAGAGAGTGGGCGGTCGAACCAGGTGTAGAGAATCGGGCCGCCGTACACTTCGGTGTTGAGCTTAATGATACCGCCGTCGCAGGTGATTTCACAGTTGGGCTTGATGCGGAAGCCGGGCGAATCGCTGTGAGCGGAAATAATCTTGTAGCCTTGATGAGCGACACCGGTGCCAACCACAAAGGCGAAGATGGCGGAATCGTTTTTGGTGACGAAGTAGCGTCCGTTGGGCTTTAGTTCCCACTGGTCGCGCATATCGAGAGGAGTAAATCCGGCGTTAACGAGGTGGTCGGAAGCGGTTTTCACTGCCCAAAAGTTCACGGGCGAAGCATCGAGGAAAGCCGCAAGGTCGTGGTAGTTATTCATCGAGGTTATAGTAAATTGAGTGGATGTGACGCATTATGTTGGTGAGGGTTTGGCCCCACGTTAATTTGAAATCTTCGTGAACAGAGGTGATGGCTGCGGCGACAAGGTCGTCGGGCGCATCGCGCACCGTTTCGATGTAATTGTAGAACTCTTGGAAGAGGTCGGCAAGGCCTTCGGCCAACGATGCGCCGATGGGCGTGTCGGAATACTTCATGTCGGATTCGAACACTTCCAAATAGGTGTCGTCTTCGCCCAAAAGGGCTTCGAGCTGCTGACGAATTTGGTCGTAGGTCTCTTCCTGGAGGTAGCCGTCGATGTAGCCGTCCTCCTCGAGCGAAGGTTCTTGCAAATCGGCTGCGCAGATGTAGATGCGTGGCAACAGCCGCGCCATTGCGCCAACAAATTCGCGCTCTTCCATCTGCGAAGCGCGCTCCAAGGTGGCGCAGTATTCGTTACATAAAGCTGTGAATGCTAATGAATTATTATTCATTCTTTTGGTATAATTTATGAGCGGCAATGTATTGGGCCACGCTGTCGGGCACGAAATAGCGCACGGAGCGTCCGGCGGCCACAGCCTTGCGCACAAAGGTGCTACTGATGTTGATGGTCGGAGCGTCAATAAGGGTCATTCCGTCCACCGGACGCGGGTCAACAGGGTATCCCGGGCGAGGGTAGACAATCACGCCATACCGGTCGAGGATGCGTTGATAGTCGCGCCAGCGGTCGAAAATGGCCCAGTTGTCGCTGCCGATAATCAGCCGGAAGTCCATGTCGGGATAGCGGTCGGCGAGCACATCAAGGGTATTGATGGTGTACGATGGCTTCGGCATCGACAGCTCGATGTCGCACAGGTCGAGATTCTTCTCTCCCTTGAGCGCCAAAGTGAGCATATTGAGGCGCACGGTGTCGGGCTGCAACGCCTCGGCGGCTTTGAGCGGGTTGCGCGGCGAAAGGGTGAGCCACACCTCATCCACCACACCCCACTGGGCGAGGTACGAGGCAAGCATCAAGTGACCATGATGCACGGGGTTGAAGCTGCCGCCCAATATGCCTACCGTGGTGCGCCCCATGACTTTATTTAGCTAAGAAATTGGCAAAGAGATTAGTAACTTGGGCGATTGCCTGTTGCAGGTCGTCGTTGACCACAATGTGGTCGAACTTTTCAGCAAACGACAGCTCGTACTGCGCGCGGTCGATGCGGGTGGTGATGCTGTCGGTGGATTCCGTACCGCGGTTCTCCAAACGGCGGCGCAGTTCGTCGATCGATGGGGGCTCGATGAAGATGCAGCAGGAGCCGTTGCCGTAGAAGCGCTTAACGTTGAGGGCGCCTTTCACGTCGATGTCGAGCACCACGTTGTGGCCTTGCTCAAGCTGGCGGTCAACCTCGGCACGCAGGGTGCCGTAATAACGTTCGGGATAAACTTCTTCCCATTCAATAAACTGATCCTCAGCCACTAAGCGCTGAAATTCTTCAGTCGACAGAAAGTGATAATCCTCGCCATCAACCTCACCGGCTCGCGGCGGACGATTAGTGGCCGACACCGAAAAATGCAGGTCGAACCGATTAGAATCGAATATCGAGTTGATGATTGTGCTTTTGCCACAACCCGAAGGTGCAGACACCACAATTACTTTACCTTTAGTCATATATAATAATGTGTTCAAGTTAGTTTAGGGTTACAAAGGCAAAATTAGCGATTTTTCTCCACCCGTGCAAACAATTCTGCAAAAAAATGCAAAAAACAACCCCAAATAACCAAATTTTTACGCAGCCCAAGCAGAGTAGGGCACACCTCCAGCCGCGTGTCCTGTGGCGAGGCGGAAGCCGAGCAGGCGCGGCAGCGCCACCGCCAGCCATCGCGAAGCGCAGCCGTGGGGCGGTTCGGTGGCGAGGCGGAAGCCGAGTAGCCAAGTGCGCGCAAGCCAGCCATCGCGAAGCGCATCCGCGCCGCAAAGCCACC
>JBJEKG010000127.1:0-15418 GCA_051878535.1 Muribaculaceae bacterium | reverse complement strand
CAAAGGTACAACAAACCCCGCCGCCGCGCAATACGCCATCGCGGACGGTTGTACGCCAAAATCTGCTAAATCTGCGTGAGCCCCTTCACCCGCATGGCAAATCGTAAAAAAATCGTAAGAAATCGTCAAAAAACCACCTCCGCCAAAATCTGCGTGCCCCCCACCCGCATGGCGAATCGTAATAAAATCGTAAGAAATCGTCTAAACCCCACCCACCTCGCGAAAAAAATTTCCGCAAACTCTTGCATCGCATCAGAAAAAAGTGTAAATTTGCGGTGCATATCGTTCCGAAGCCCGATATGGGGTCAGGGGCGGGATGCAGACATAATGAACAGAAAGCGTTTACTTCGCTTATTCTTGACCTTTAGGAATCTCGCAAATTCTTTATCACAGTCAAGGATACAGCAACGGTAGATGCCTTCACAGGTATGATATACTCAACCGTGGAAGTCGCGAGGCTTCCTACGGCCATATCATCATACGGCGTGAGGCTTCGGCGTTGCTCTTCCTTCTGTGATGGGCAATGCGAGAGCCTCTAAAGGTGGGAAGAGCTAAAGCACTGATTCTCACGCCTTTCTCATACCCACTAACCCGCCAAAGAGGAGAATCCCGCGGCCCGACAGTTCAACCTCTAAAATTCATCAACAATGAAACACCCACCTCTACCCCGCCTCCTCGTGGTGCTCCTGTTAGCCCTCACCGCCTCCGCCGCCTCCGCCTACAGCTTTGAGGTCAACGGTATCTACTACAACAGAAACAACAACGGCACCTCCGTTAGCGTAACCTATAGAAATAATTATTACCATTCCTACACCGGCTCCGTAACCATCCCGGAGCAAGTCACCTACAGCGGCACCACCTACTCCGTAACTTCGATTGGCGAATCCGCCTTCTATCTCTGCTCCGATTTAACCTCTGTGACTATCCCCAACTCCGTAACTTCGATTGGCAGCTCCGCCTTCTCCGGCTGCACCGGCTTAACCTCGGTGACTATCCCCAACTCCGTAACTTCAATTGGCGGCTGGGCCTTCTCCGACTGTAGCGGCTTAACCTCGGTGACTATCCCCAACTCCGTAACATCCATTGGCAAGTGGGCCTTCTACGGCTGCAGCGGCTTAACCTCTGTGGCTATCCCCAACTCCGTAACTTCGATTGGCGACCAAGCCTTCCGCAACTGCAGCGGCTTAACCTCGGTGACTATCCCCAACTCCGTGACTTCGATTGGTGACTATGCCTTCTCCGACTGTAGCGGCTTAGAAAGTATTGTAGTAGCAAGCGGTAATAGTATATACGACTCGCGTAATAATTGCGATGCAATAATTGAAACATCAACAAATACGTTACTATATGGTTGCAAAAATACTATTATCCCCAACTCAGTTACTTCGATTGGCAACTACGCCTTCGGCGGCTGCAGCGGCTTAACCTCGGTGACTATCCCTAACTCAATAACTTCTATTGGCACCTCTGCTTTCTCCAACTGCAGTGGCTTAACCTCGGTGACTATCGACAACTCCGTAACTTCGATTGGCATCTCCGCCTTCTCCGACTGTAGCGGCTTAGTTAATATGACTCTTCCAAAATCGGTTACTTCTATTGGCGCTTCAGCTTTTGCTAACTGTTCTGCGCTTAAGTCTGTGGTGTTTGGAGCAGGTTTAACAAGCATTGGTAGCGATGCTTTCTCCGGATGTAGTATTAAAAAGGCATTTTGGTTTCCGAACACTCCGCCAAGTGGCAGCAATAATATCTCAGCTTCAGTGCATTATGTGGCCAATGACCAATACTCTTTCAGTAATCAAACCAAGTATCAATTCCTTAGTTCGATGTTTACTGTTGATGGCACTGTTTATGTGCCCGTTAGTCCCTCCGAACGCACTTGCGATGTGATTGACTGCACTTATTCACCTGATAACAAGGAGATTGTCATTAGTGATAAAGTAAGCAACAGAGGTGTTGAATTGTCGGTGCTTTCAATTAATCCATATTCATACATTTACAATACACATATCGAATCTGTGTTAATCTCAAATAATGGAGAGATTGGCAACTATGCTTTCATCGGCTGCACTGCTTTGCAGACAGCAACTGTCTCTAACCAAGGCAACCTTGGCGAAGGGACTTTCTATGGCTGCACTGCTTTGCAGACAGCAACTGTCTCTAACCAAGGCAACGTTGGCTATAAAGCTTTCTATGGCTGTCCGGCTTTGCAGACGGCTACCATCTCAAACCAAGGCTCGGTTGGCGCTTCGGCTTTCAGCGGCTGCACCTCGTTGCAAACTGCTTCAATTTCCAACCAAGGCTCTGTTGAGGCCTCTGCTTTCAGCGGATGTTCTTCGCTGGCTACTGTCACTTTGGGCGAGGAAGTTACCGGTATCGGTGAGAATGCGTTTTACAACTGCTCGGCTTTGGGCGAGATTGTGATTCCGGATGCGGTTACTGCCGTTGGCGCTTCTGCTTTTAAGGAATGTGCTGCGCTTGAGAATGTCAGCATCGGTAAGGGTATGACTTCTTTGCCGCAACGTGTGTTCTATGGTTGCTCATCGCTGACATCGCTCACGATTCCTAACAATGTAGCTTCAGTCGCAGACTATGCCTTCGGCGGATGCACAGCGTTGAGTGACCTCACCATCGAAGATGCTGATATCACCGATTCTACTGAAGAAGTTCCAACGGAATTGTCGTTTGATGACTGGACCTCTACCAATCACAATAATTCGTCAACATCATATAAAGAGTATACATTCGTAGTTCAGGCAGGTAGTGTCCTAACGTTTAACTACTCTGTTAGCAGCGAATCCGGCTACGACTTCTTGATTATCAAATTGAATGGTACTCAAATCGTGAAAGAGAGCGGCTCGAAATCCGGCTCTTATCGCAAAGAGTTTACCGAGGCCGGAACTTACACTTTATATCTTTCATATACCAAAGACTCTTCAAATAGTAGCGGTTCCGACCAAGCTACCGTTACTGAGATCTATTTGAGTATTGGATATATTATAGACTCTCTGAATCTTGGTTCGAACGGGTCGTCACCGTTGTTTGTGGACTGCCCGCTTGATGAGGTATATATCGGGCGTAAGCTGAACTATTCTACTGCCTCCGACGCCGGTTATTCGCCGTTCTATCGCAATACTTACTTGCGAATGGTGGAAATCACTGATGCGGAAACGCAAATCTATGATAACGAGTTCTATGGCTGCACAAACTTGCAGACTTTGAAGATTGGCAATGGAGTGAAGACCATCGGCAAGTGGGCGTTCTCTGGCTGTTCTGCTATGACATACTTCTCTGTCGGTTCAAATGTTGAGAGTATCGGTCAAGAGGCATTCTCCGACTGCACCGGTCTCACAAGCTTCTATTCGAACTCAGCAGTGCCGCCAACTTGCGGCGACCAAGCCCTCGACGACATCAACAAGTGGGAGTGTATTCTATATGTAATAGATGACTGTATTGCCGCATATCAAGCTGCCGACCAGTGGAAAGAGTTCTTCTACATCTACAGCAGTAATGAGGATGTCACTATTGATGGCGGCGTGGAAGTCTGCCTCGATGGCGGAGTGCTGCACTGCGGCGGCGCGGACACCGTGGTGTACACGCTCTCGGGTGTGCCGGTGTACATCGGCTGCGGTGATGTGGAATTGGCCGCGGGCGCTTACATCGTAGTGGCCAACGGCCGCGCCACCAAAGTGGTGGTGAAGTGAGCCCTCCCCCTCCTCCCACCCAAGCGGGCGCGGCCTCCGGTCCGCGCCCGCTGTCAATTATCCCACGCAGATTTTTGGCGGAGTGGTCCTGAAGACGAACACGAATCCCCCGAATCGCCACGAATCATCAAAAATCGTAAGTGCTTGGCAGTTACGAAATATAAACGTAAAAACGTAGACGTAAAACGTGAAATTTTCTATTATCCCGCTCGAGAAAAAGATACGTTCTACGTTAGGCGCATAGCTGAGCAGGTATAAAAAAGATTCGTGCGGATTCGCGAGATTCGTGTTCGTTTCCCTCTCCACACTCACCGCCCGGATGGCCATCGTAATAAAATCGTTCGGAATCGTCTAAAACCACCCCACCTCCGCCAATAATCTGCTAAATCTGCGTGAGATTTCCGGTGCGGCCATGTCGGTAGGCCGAGGCTTATTCGGATGGCATTTTTCCACTTTTTTGCAAAATATGCTGTGGAACATATAAATTTTTAGCGCTGATTCCAAAAAATTGTCGTAAATTGCGGCTCCAAATAAAAGAATCAATACCCTAATAACATGAAAGTATACAAAACCAACGAAATCAAGAACATAGCCTTGCTCGGTAGCAAAGGCTCGGGTAAAACCACACTCGCTGAAGCAATGCTTCTCGAGTGTGGAGTTATAAAACGCCGCGGCACTGTCGAAGCCGGCACAACCGTCTGCGACTACTTCCCCGTGGAAAAAGAATACGGCTCGTCGGTGTTCTCCACCGTCCTCTACGCCGAATTCAACGGCAAAAAGCTCAACGTAATCGACTGCCCGGGCGCTGACGACTTCGTGGGCAACGCCATCACCGCCCTCAACGTTACCGACACCGGCGTAATCGTCATCAACGGACAATACGGCGTGGAAGTCGGCACTCAAAACATCTTCCGCACCGCCACATCGCTTAATAAACCCATCATCTTCGCCCTCAACCAACTCGATGGCGAAAAAGCCGACTACGAAAACCTCGTAGAGCAAATGCGCGAAATCTTCGGCTCACGCATCACGCCCATCCAATACCCCATCACCACCGGCCCGTCGTTCAACTCCATCATCGACGTGCTCATCATGAAGAAGCTCACCTGGGGGCCCGAAGGCGGCACTCCCAAAGTGGAAGAAATCCCTGCCGACCAACTCGACCGCGCTCAGGAACTCCACCGCGCCCTGGTTGAAGCCGCTGCCGAAAACGACGAATCGCTCATGGAGAAATTCTTCGAATCGGAACACCTCACCGAAGACGAGCTCCGCCTCGGCATCCGCAAAGGCCTCATCGACCGCTCCATCTACCCCGTGTTCTGCGTATCCGCCGCCAAGGACATGGGCGTGCGCCGCATGATGGAATTCCTCGGCAACGTGGTGCCCTTCGTCGACTATATTCCCGCACCCGTTAACACCGCCGGCGAAGAAGTGAAGCCCAACTCCGACGGCCCGCTGAGCATCTACATGTTCAAAACCACCATCGAACCCCACATCGGCGAAGTCAGCTACTTCAAAGTAATGTCCGGCACCCTCAAAGCCGGCGACGACCTCGACAACGTGACCCGCGGCTCCAAAGAACGCTTCGCCCAAATCTACTGCGTATGCGGCCAAATCAAGACTGCCGTCGACCAACTCTCCGCTGGCGACATCGGCGCCACCGTTAAACTCAAAGACTCCCGCACCGGCAACACTCTCAACGCCCGCGGTATCGACTGGGAATACGACTTCATCAAATTCCCCGCGCCCAAATACCAACGCGCCGTGCGCCCCGTCACCGAATCCGACGCCGAGAAGCTCAACGCCATCCTCACCCGCATGCACGAAGAAGACCCCACTTGGGTGGTGGAACAATCCAAAGAACTCAAGCAAACCATCCTCTCCGGCCAAGGAGAATTCCACCTGCGCACACTCAAATGGCGCGTGGAGAACAATGATAAACTCCCCATCATCTTCGAAGAACCGAAGATTCCTTACCGCGAAACCATCACCAAGGCCGCTCGCGCCGACTATCGCCACAAGAAACAATCCGGCGGCGCCGGTCAGTTCGGCGAAGTACACCTCATCATCGAGCCCTACACCGAAGGCATGCCCGCTCCCGACACCTTCCGCTTCGGCAACCAGGAATTCAAGATGAGCGTGCGCGACACCCAAGAGCTCCCCTTGGCTTGGGGCGGCAAACTCGTGGTGTGCAACTGCATCGTGGGCGGCGCCATCGACGCTCGCTTCATCCCCGCCATCATCAAAGGCCTCATGGACCGCATGGAGCAAGGCCCGCTGACCGGTTCCTACGCCCGCGACGTGCGCGTGTGCATCTACGATGGCAAAATGCACCCCGTCGACTCCAACGAAATCTCCTTCCGTCTGGCCGGCCGCAACGCCTTCTCCGAAGCATTCCGCAACGCCAACCCGAAGGTGCTCGAACCCGTATACGACGTCGACGTAATGGTTCCCTCCGACGTAATGGGCGACGTAATGAGCGACCTCCAAGGCCGTCGCGCCATCATCATGGGCATGTCCAGCGAAAACGGCTTCGAAAAAATCACCGCCAAAGTGCCCCTGAAGGAAATGGCCTCCTACTCCACCGCTCTGAGCTCCATCACCGGCGGCCGCTCATCCTTCACCATGCAATTCGCCTCCTACGAACTCGTGCCCGGCGACGTCCAAGAGAAACTCCTCAAAGAATACGCCGAAAAGACCAAAGACGAAGAATAATCCTCCCCCATACCCTGCAAAAGCGGCGGCCTTGGGGCCGCCGCTTTCACTTTATTCCGACTTTTTTTATTTTCGAATCAGCGTCTTCAGAGCTGACAATTCGGCAGCTGTCACGCCCGCCCGCTGAGTGAGGAAGTTATCCACCGCTTGGGGCAACAGCGCCATTATCTCGTCTTTGTCGACCTCGGTCAGGTTGTTGAGTTGAGCCACATCCACATCGCCGCCGTGTGCCACAATGTAGATGGTGCGCAAGAACGTAATCTGTCTGAACCGTTCGTAGTAAGGGAAGGATGCGTCGATGTGGTTGTAGTTGTAGAAGCTACGCATATAGTCGGCTTCAATCTCTTCGAACGTAGCGCCGGCCAACACTTGCAGAATCATCGACATATATCCGGTGCGGTCGCGGCCCCACGAGCAGCAAATCAGGTAGGGCGATTTGTGGGTGAGGATAAAGCGCACGATTTGGCCAATCTTCTCGGCCATTCCCGGCTGGAAAATGTCCACGGCAGTGCGGCTGAACGACACATTGCCGGCGTCATACAGTTCCTTGGCATATTGGCCATAGCCGGAGCCTTCGGCCACTTTCGAGAGCCAATAATCCTCGGTGTCGGCCATGGTGATGATGCTGTTCACACCCGCTTCACGAGCCAAGCGGTCGGAATACTCATAGCGGAGCGAGGAGCTTGACAACGGCGTGCTCGAGCGGTAGAACATCTTCTCCTTGATGCCGTAGCACGACACCGCAAAGAAGTTAGCATATATCTCGTCGGAAGCATAGTCGCTGCGGTCGCTCGACGGGTCCAACTTAAAGTTCTTATACTCCGACGCATAGCCGCCCTTCTTGCTCATCGAAATGTGAAGGCGGTCGCCCACCTTTCCGCCCACGCGGTCGGAGAAGCTGGCATTGGCCAAGGCCAAGGTGAGGTTGTCGTAGCCGCTGAACCGTTCCAAGCTTGCGCCCCACACACCGGAGCACAAATAGTCGTCGACAAACGGAATGACAAGGTCTTCGGCCAAACTGCCGCCACCGATGCGCACCATGTCGCCATACTCATATCCGGCCGCCAACAGCTCGTCGGCCGTCACGCTCAATTCAATGTTGCCGTAAGAATTGATTTTCGTAACCGTGGTATCAAACTCGGCATACACATCGTCCTTATCATCATCCGACGACGAGCATCCCACAGCGACGATACCTACCAGTACCGCCGCCACAAAAGCATTTAACAGTTTAAACTTATTCATAAAACAGACATATTAAAATTGACCCACAAAGTTAACAATTTTTCCTCACCCCACCAAATCTCCGTGCAAAAAGCATCGCCTCAGCGCACGAAGGAGAGGTAGTTTGTGCGGTTGACTACGTTGAACGAGGCATCGGGATAGGCCTCGGCGAAGGCGCGCGGCGGCTTAGGAGCTTTGGTGCCGGCTTTGATTTCAAAAGCGGCAAGGTTGATGCCGTCGTCCTCGAGCAGGTCGATTTCCTGACTGTCGTAGGTGCGCCAGAAGTAGAAGTTGAGGCCAAGGCGGTGGTTGAAGTTGCGCTTGATGCGTTCGCTGATGATGAAATTCTCCCACAGGCCGCCGCGCTCGGCTTCGGGGCGGTCGGCGAGCGGCCGGAAGTCGCGGATGATGGCATTGCGGATGCCGGTGTCTTGGAAGTACCACTTCGATGCCTTGGCCACCTCGCGCCGCAGGTTCTTGGAGTAGCCGCCGAGGCGGAAGATTACAAACACTTGCTCCAACAGGTTGAGGTAACGCTCCACCGTGTTGCGGCTCAGCGCCAAGCGACGGCTCAATTCTTCGTATGACACCTCGCTGCCCACCTGCCATGCAATCAGCCGCAACAGGTCGTGAATTTTCTGCGAGTTCTTCACATCGTTCACCATCAAAATGTCGCGCAGCAGATAGGAGTTGACCACATCCTCAAGGTATTCCAGACGGTCGCGGTCACTGTCGAGCGCGAGCAGTTCGGGGTAGTTGCCGTAGATGATGCGGTGCTCGGTGTTGGCCTCTGTCTCGAAGCCGGATTCCGTGGCGGCATACTCCTCCACGGCGAGCGGTGTGAGCATAAACCGAGTGCTGCGCCCCACCAACGGTTCGCCGGCTTGATTTTGCAAGTCGAACGACGACGAGCCGGTGGCAATCACCGCCAATCCCGGCACCTCGTCCACCATCAGCTTGAGCTTCAGCCCTATCTCCGGGATGTGTTGCGCCTCGTCGATGGCCAAAAGGCCAACGCCCTGAAACAGGTTGCGATAGTTGGCAACCGTGCGCTCCGACAGCAGCCGCGCCGTGTCGATGCTCTCGCCGTTGAGCACCAACGTCTTGCCCGGCCAGCTGTTTACAATCTGCCGCAGCAACACAGTTTTGCCCACGCGCCGAGCGCCGAAAAGCAACATCACCTTCTGCGGCTTTATCCGCCGCAGTATTTCATCCTGAAGTATTCGCTTGATTTCTGCCATAGCTTTCTTTGATTATTCTGCTGCAAAGATAGTGAATAATTTGGAATTTTCAATGGATTTTGCGTAAATTCTTCAGCGGAATTGAAGAATTTACGCGTAAATCCGTCAGTCGTGCTGAAGAATTTACGAGTTTTAGGCAGTTTTTCATTTTCTTGGCTTGCGGTGGGCGTAGTTTGACAAAAAAGTTGTAAATTTGCAAAATGATTCCGTTTTTACTCAAACCGTACCTCAAACCGGTGACATGGGGCGGCTCGCGGCTGTCCTCGTTCAAAGGGTTGGACACTCGGCTCGACCACATTGGCGAGAGCTGGGAGGTGTCGACTATGCCTGGTTGCGAATCCATCATCGAAACGGGCGAGTTTGAAGGCTACACCCTCACCGAGGCCTGCTGCCAAGCCGGCGCCAAGCTCTTGGGCAAGGAAATTGTGGAGCGCTTCGGCACCACCATGCCGCTGTTGGTGAAGTTCATCGACGCGGCCGACGACCTCTCCATCCAAGTGCATCCCAACGACGCCTTGGCCCGCCGTCGCCACGGTTGCAACGGCAAGTGCGAGATGTGGTACATCATCCAAGCCGACCCCGGCGCGCGCCTCATCCCGGGCTTCTCTACAGCGATTTCAAAGAGCGAATACAAGCGCCACGCCGCCGCCGGCACCCTCGACCAAGTGCTCGCCTCGTGCGAAACGCATCCGGGCGACGTGTTCTACATCCCCGCCGGGCGCGTCCACGCCATCGGCCGCGGCAACCTGCTTTTAGAAGTGCAGCAAGCCTCCGACATCACCTACCGCATCTTCGACTACAACCGCCGCGATGCTTACGGCAACTTGCGCCGCCTCCACCAGCGCCAAGCCCTCGACGCCATCGACTTCACCTGCATCAACGACTACCACTACTACCCCCGCGGCGAGCGTTTGGCCGACACGCCCCACTTCCACCTCGAGCGCGTGGCGCTCGGTGCCGAGTTGCCCCACCGCAAGGTCGAGGCTCGCACCTTCATTATCGCCACCGCCATCGCCGGCCGTGCCACCGCCCGGTGCGGCCGCCACTCGCTGCCGCTCGACCAAGGTCACACCTTGCTCATCCCGGCCAACACCGAAGTAACCATCTCCGGCGAGGCCACCATTATTTTGATTACACCATAATTTATTATAGCAGATGGCCATCATTGAATACTCCAAAGTTGAAATTTTGCGCAAAGAGCACGTGGTGCTCAAAGATGTAAATTTTGCTGTCGAACCCGGCGAATTTGTGTACATGATCGGCAAAGTAGGCTCGGGCAAGAGCTCGTTGCTCAAATCCATCTACGCCGAAGTGCCCATCCTCACCGGCCAAGCGCGGGTGTTTGACTACGACCTGCCCTCGATTCGGCGCAAGGATATTCCGATGCTGCGCCGACGCATCGGCATCGTGTTCCAAGACTTCCAACTGCTGAGCGACCGCACCGTCTTCGCCAACCTCGACTTCGTGCTCCAAGCCACCGGCTGGAAGGACCGCCCCGAACGTGAGCAGCGCATCGACCAAGTGCTCACACGCGTGGGCATGGCCAACAAGTCGTACAAGATGCCGCACGAACTCTCCGGCGGCGAGCAGCAACGTGTGGTCATCGCCCGCTCGCTGCTCAACAACCCCGAAGTCATCCTCGCCGACGAGCCCACCGGCAACCTCGACCCCGACACCGGCAACCAAATCGTGGCACACCTCCACGAAATCGCCGCCGCCGGCACCACCGTCATCATGGCCACGCACAACCACCAGCTCCTCGAGCAGTTTGCCGGCCGCGTCATCAAAATCGAAAACAAGAAACTCATACAAGAATGAAAGTACTCAAATTCGGCGGCACATCCGTGGGCTCGCCCCAGCGCATCCGCCACGTGGCCAACCTCATCCGCCAAAGCGGCCGCAACATCGTGGTCCTCTCCGCCATGTCGGGCACCACTAACACCTTGGTGGAAATCGCCGATTACCTCTATAAACGCAACATCCCCGGCGCCCAAGACACCATCAACCAACTCCGCGCCAAGTACCGCGCCGTGGTCGATGAACTCTACGCCCAAGCCGACACCAAAGCCCGAATCAGCGAAAAGTTGGAACGCACGTTCCAGATGCTCACCCACTTCACCGCCGGCGAATTTACCGCCGCCGAGGAGAAGGAAATCCTCGCCTGCGGCGAACTGATTTCCACCACCCTCATGCAAGGCTACTTCGAGGAAATCGGCGTGCGCTCGGTGCTCATCCCCGCCCTGGAATACATGCGCACCGGCGAAGGCGGCGAACCCGACATGAAGTACATCTCCACCCGCCTCAACCGCCTGCTCGCCCTCGAGCCGGATGCCGAAGTGTGGCTCACTCAAGGCTACATCTGCCGCAACGCTTACGGCGAAGTCGACAACCTCCGCCGAGGCGGCTCCGACTACTCCGCCTCGCTCATCGGCGCCGTGCTCAACGTCGAAGAAATCCAAATCTGGACCGACATCGACGGCATGCACACCGGCGACCCGCGCATCGTGCAGCACACCCGCCCCGTGAAGCAGCTCCACTTCGAAGAGGCCGCCGAATTGGCCTACTTCGGCGCCAAAATTCTCCACCCCACCTGCGTATTGCCGGCCAAGTTGCACAACATCCCCGTGCGTCTGCTCAACACCCTCGACCCTGAAGCGCAAGGCACCGTCATCGCCAACTTCCCGCCCGACGGCACCATCAAAGCCGTCGCCGCCAAAGACAATATCACCGCCATCAAAATCAAATCGGGCCGCATGCTGATGGCCTACGGCTTCCTCCACAAGGTCTTCGAAACATTCAACCGCTTCAACACCGCCATCGACATGATGGCCACATCCGAAGTGGGCGTGTCGGTCACCATCGACAACACTCAACACCTCGCTGCGATCGTCGACGAACTCAAACACTTCGGCACGGTCACCGTCGATTCCGACATGGTCATCGTCTGCATAGTGGGCAATATCGACTCGGATTCCAACAGCCAATTCTGCGCCCATGCCGTCGAAGCCCTCGAAGACATCCCCGTGAGAATGATTTCCTACGGCGGTTCCAACTACAACATCTCGATGCTTATCCGTGCCTGCGACAAGCAACGCGCTCTCAATAAACTTAACGAACATCTTTTTGAACAAAACCATGGTTAAACATATCGTATCCTTCCAACTCACCGGCACCGCCGACGAACGCCTGGCCGTTGCCACCGCCTTCAAACAAGCTCTCGAAGCCCTGCCCGCCGTAATCGAACCGTTGCAAAGCATCGAAGTGGGCATCAACGCCAACCCCGCAGAAGATTGGGACGTAGTGCTCACCGCCATCCTCCCCACCATGGCCGACGTGGCCATCTACGCCAAACACCCCGCCCACGTAGCCGCCGCCTCCCTCCTCGCCGGCCACAAAGCCAACCGCGCCTGCATCGACTACCAATTCTAAATCCCGTCTCACCACCACAATCCGCAGTTCCGAGGCCGGTTGTCGTGGTGAGGCGGAAGCCGAACAGTGCCCACCGTGCCGTCCACATGTAGTGCCGCGGCTTGCTGCGGCATACCCGGATGGCTCAACAACGTGTGAAAATTCCTGTTCCCCCGCGAATCCCACCCATCAGCGAAATTTGCGAAGGAGGAAAATCGCGGCAAGGAGAACCGCAATGAAAAGCCACGGCCGGCTGCTGCGGCTCGCGGTTTGCTTGGTGGCAGCCTTGCTATCGGTCTGCGTGACGGAAGCCGAGTCGGATGAAACCACAGTGGTAGCCGTAGCCTCTTCGGCCAGGGCGGCCCGCCGCGCGGCGATGCGCACTTTGCGCGACGGCGACACGCTGTCGGCCGGCAATTCGATTTCGATGAGCGGCGAATCCAGCACCAACACGCGCCGGCTCGACAACGAATCCGTCACGCGCACCCGCGCTTCCACCTGCTGATGATACTTCTCCACCGAGTGCGATTCCACCGCCTTGTGCGTGCTGCCGCAGGCGGTCAACAGCGCCAATGCGCCGAGTAAGATACTGTGTTTCATAGCTTTGCGTATTCTTTATCAACATCAAAACAAGGACAAGCTTTCGCCGCAAAACGGTAGTGCGGCGCGATTTCCGCCTGCGGAAACAGCTGGCGGAGGCGTTGCAGAAGCGCCGTGAGCGCTTGCTTCTGCGCCGCCGTGCGCGTGTCGGCCGGCTTTCCGGCCGCATCCAGCCCGCCCACGTAAGCCACGCCGATGCTGCGGGCGTTGTGGCCGAGGCAGTGTGCCCCCACCTGTTCGAGCGGGCGGCCAAGTTCGATTGAGCCGTCCAAAGCGATGAGCAAGTGATAGCCGATGCCGGCGAACCCGCGTTGGCGATGCCAGCGGTCCACATCAGCCACATGCACCTCGGCCGACGCCTTCGTGGCCGTGCAATGCACCACAATCAAGTCGATTTGGCGCGATTTCGGAGCTCGTATAGCCTCCAAAATCCATAAATTTGCAGATTTTTTCATTTTTGTTGGCAAAAAATTTGGTTAATTGAAATAAAGGTAGTAACTTTGCACTCGCAAACGGCGGGATAGCTCAGTTGGTTAGAGCGTCGGATTCATAACCCGGAGGTCCCGAGTTCAATTCTCGGTCCCGCTACACAGCCTCGGTCAAAAGCCGAGGCTTTTTTGTGCCCACAGCGAAATGCACCACAAAGTTACCGCCCCACCCCGCCCCCACCTCCAAAATTTCGTCCTCCCAACCAAATTTCCCCAAATTTTCCTCCCGCCAATGCCGCCCGCCGCTCGGCGCAGCGAAGCGCTCGCCGCGGTGCGGTTCAGTGGCGAGGCGGAAGCCGAGCGGCGCGGAAGCGCCCGATGCCAGCTATGAGTCCTGTGGCGAGGCGGAAGCCGAGCGGTTGCCCTCCTCTCCGCTCTCCACTCTCCGATAAAATATTAAATTTTGTTAATTACGCCAAATTGTGTGGAACTTTGGTAGTTTTGCACTATATTTGCACTCGAAAACCTTACTAACTCCTAACACTACGTTAATACCATGAATCCCCAAGTCGCGCTCAATAAAAATGCACTTGTTGCCTTCTTAGGCAAGCCCGCCGCCGAGTTCAACCGCGGCGACATCATCCGTTTCATCTCCGAAAACGGCATCGAGATGGTCAACTTCATGTACCCCGCTGCCGACGGCCGTCTCAAAACCCTCAACTTCGTAATCAACTCCCTCGAATACCTCGAGACAATCCTCTGCCTCGGCGAACGCGTCGACGGCTCTTCCCTCTTCCCCTTCATCAGCGCCGGAAGCTCCGACCTCTACGTCGTGCCCCGCTACCGCACCGCATTCGTCGACCCATTCGCCGAAATCCCCACCCTCACCATGCTCTGCAGCTACTGCAACAAGGACGGCGAACCCCTCGAATCATCCCCCGAAAACACCCTCCGCAAGGCCTGCCGCGAGTTCACCAAACAAACCGGCCTCACCTTCCAAGCCATGGGCGAATTGGAATACTACGTCATCGCCGAAGACACCGGCGAGTTCCCCGCCACCGACCAACGCGGCTACCACGAATCCGCCCCCTTCGCCAAGTTCAACGACTTCCGCACACTCTGCATGAGCTACATCGCTCGCACCGGCGGCCAAATCAAATACGGCCACTCGGAAGTGGGCAACTTCACCCTCAACGGCACCATCTACGAGCAAAACGAAATCGAATTCCTGCCCGTTGACGCCGAAGATGCCGCCGACCAAATCATGCTCGCCAAGTGGGTCATCCGCAACCTCGCCCACCTCAACGACCTCCAAGTGACCTTCGCACCCAAAATCACCGCCGGCAAAGCCGGGTCGGGCCTCCACATCCACATGCGCATGATGCGCGACGGTCGCAACGTCATGCTCGACGAAAACCGCGCCATCTCCACCGATGCCCGCCGTGCCATCGCCGGCCTGATGGACCTCGCACCCGCCATCACCGCTTTCGGCAACACCAACCCCACCAGCTACTTCCGCCTCGTGCCCCACCAAGAAGCACCCACCAACGTCTGCTGGGGCGACCGCAACCGCTCCGTGCTCGTTCGCGTGCCCCTCGGCTGGACTGCCAAGACCGATATGTGCAACGAAATCAACCCCGGCAACCCAATCCCCGCCGACATGGACACCACCCGCAAGCAAACCGTCGAAATCCGTTCCGCCGACTGCTCCGCCGACATCTACCAACTGCTCGCCGGCTTAGCCGTTGCCCTGCGCCACGGCTTTGAAATGCCCGACGCGCTCGACGTGGCCGCCCGCACTTACGTCGACGTCAACATCCACGCCGCCGCCAACGCCGACCGCCTCGCCACCCTCGGCCAACTCCCCGTGGACTGCGCACAATCAGCCGACTGCCTCGAACGCGTCCGCACCGTCTTCGAAGACCGCGGCGTATTCTCCCCCGCCATGATCGACGGCGTGCTGGCCAAACTCCGCAGCTACGACCCCGCCGAAAGCGAAGCCGCCAAAGCCGACCCCGCCCGCATGCTCCAAATGGTCCAACGCTTCTTCCACGTCTAATCCCCTCCACCATACCAAATCCCCGCCGCTTCATGTTTGCGG
>JBJEKG010000126.1:0-3041 GCA_051878535.1 Muribaculaceae bacterium | reverse complement strand
CCGACCAACTCACCCCCGGCCTCTACCTCCGCCGCCGCGGCCCCCGCACCACCCTTCACCTCCACCGCTAAACCATCCCCCATATAATCGAGCGGCGACCGGATTAATTCCGGTCGCCGCTTATTATTTGAGGATCAGAAGATTAGCGAAGGTGGAGCTTGGTTGCGCGGGCGGTGGTTACTACGATGTAGTGGCCGGTGGGGAGGGTGATGGCGGTGCCGGTGGCGATGTGGCGGCCGGTGAAGTCGTAGATGTCGACGGGTATGTCGGCGGTGATGGTGCGGCCGGCGATGGTGAAGGTGGCATCGCTGTCAGCTGTGACGGAATGCACGGCTGCCATCTCGGCTTCCCAAGCTAATGCGGGGAAGGCATCGGGCATGGCGATGAAGTTGGCGGTGGAGCCGTTGAGGGTGGCGATGGCTTCGGCTGCGCGAAGTTCGTCGGCGGTAACAGCGGTGGCACGAGAGTCATTGCAACCGGAGAGGTCGCTGACGTAGAGGCAGTCGGTGATTTTGTTGCTGTAGGACGCGTCGGAGACGATAGCGTGGGGCGAACCCATGTAGGGGCTTGAGTTGCCGGTAATTGCGCCCACGTTGTAGCAGTTGGCGATGGAGAAGGTGTCGTAGAGCGCGCCGCCGATGCCAGCGCCGCCGAAGCCGGTGGCGGTGATGACGGCGGTGTTGTAGCAAAATTCCACGCCGGCTTTGTTAGCGCCTTGGCCCACGATGCCGCCCACTTCGGTGGTGCCGAGCACGAAGCCGTGGTTGGCGCAGCAGGTCACCTTGCCGCCTTCCATGCAGCCGACGAAGCCGCCGGTGAACATATTGCCGGTGACGGATGCGTAGTTGGCACAGTTTTGGATGGTACCGCCGAGCATTTGCCCCACGAAAGCGCCGGTGACGATGTCGCCGGTGATGGAGGAGTTTGCGCCGAGAATGAGGTTGCAAATGGTTGATTCAGTGCGCAGTACGGCAAAGAGGCCGGTACCGCCGAGTTCTTCGTCGAAATATTCCACGGCGAGGTTGTCGATGGTGTGGTAGTTGCCGTCGAAGGTGCCCATGAAAGCGAGGGAGTTGTCGATGTACTCCGAAGTTTGGCCATCATAGTAGGAGTCGAACAGGCCAATCATGGGAAACTTGCGGCCTTGGTCGGCAGCCATGTCGAGGTCGTCGGTGAGGCGGAAGTATTGTCCTTGGAAAGTGGAGCCGGCGTTGACTTGATCCGACAGGTAAGCCAAGTGAGCTGGCGAAGAGATGATAAACGGGGCGTCGGCGGTGCCGTCGCCTTCGGTCCAGGCCGTTGCGGAGCCGTCCCAGGGGGTGGAGGCAAGGGCCGACGCGGCGCAAATGGCCGCCAATGACAGTGTGTAGAGTTTCTTCATACTTTAATATTTTAAAACGAGTTGCAAATATACGAAGAATTTCCAAACTTTTTCGTAACTTTGCACAAATTTTGTATTATGTCGAAAGCGAAACTCAAAAAAGAGCTGGAAAATATGTCAGCTGAGCAGTTGCGCGAGGTCATCCTCGACGCCTACGATGCTGCGCCCGAAATCAAACAGTACTTCGAATACTTTCTCAATCCGGATGAAAACAAGCTGATGGACGACTTTGTGGAGTTTGTCGGCAAGGAGTTCAACAGGACCAAGCGGCATAACTGCAAAGCACGCGTATCAGCGGTGAAGCGAGAGTTGAAGAAGTTGCAAGGCTTCGGCGTGTCGTATGTGTGCTATACCAATGCCTTTTTGAATGTGATTATGCACATTGGCATTGCCGACAAGTTCTGCTATTTGGCCGATGCACATTACAATTTGGTGGACTACTGCACCGAGCAGGCGCTGTGCGAGGCCGACAAAGCCGGGCAATACAGCGAGCTACTCACGCGTATCGAAAAAGCGATAATGAGTTCGAACTTTCCCACTTTCGACATCAAGGAGCGTTGCCGCCGGGCTATCCAAAAACACAAAGAAAAATTATGAACCGATATATAATTCTCTCCTTAATATTAATATGTGTTTGCGCCGCCGAGGGCTTCGCCAAGAAGAAGACGGTGGTTGAGCCGTCATACGCGTGGCAGATGACGCGGCCGCTCGGTTTGCGGTATGAAAGCACGATTGACACGCTGTTTCAAGACTATGCGCAGCGCTTTGTGCCCGGCGCTATCTACGATGCAACGGCCACCACAGGCAACTACGGAGCGCAGGCTTACAACGCGGTGTGGATGGACCAATCGACGCGTTCCGACTTCTTCTTCCGCGACGGCTTGGAGCACTGGCTACCCTCGCCGGATAGGCACGTGTTCTACAACACTCGCATTCCGATGACGTTGGTGAGCTATAACACCGGCGGCGGGCGCGACAATGCGCAGGATCACCTCGGGTTGACCTTCTCCGGCAACGTCAACAGCCGCTTGCAGATTGGTGCAATGATGAATTACATCTACTCGAAAGGTAGTTATAACTATCAGGCCGCCAAGGACTTGGACTGGGGCTTCTCGATGTCGTACATCGGCGACCGGTACGAGTTTCAGGGCTTCGGGTATCACTACAATTTGGTGAACAAGGAGAATGGCGGTATCACCGATTCGCTCTATATCCTCGACCCGGCGTTGATTCAAGGCGGCGTGTCGACAGTTGACCCGAAGACCATTCCTACGCGGTTGAGCAACGCGCACTCGCGCAACAAGGGTCAGCACATCACGCTGAACAACCGCTACAAGGTGGGCTATTGGGATGAAGAGATGGAGGGCGACTCCGTGGTAAGTCGCACATACATCCCGGTGACATCGTTCTTCTGGAATTTCGATTACGATGCAGCGCGTCACATCTTCCGCGACGACGCGTCGGGCGAAATCTCTAACTACTTCGATAACATTTACTTAAACGGCAAGGAGACCGGCGACGAGACGTCGTATTGGAGTATTGCTAACACGGTGGGCGTGTCGCTGTTGGAGGGCTTCCACCGGTATGCGAAGTTCGGTTTGGCGGCTTACGCGCGGCACGAGGTGGCACGCTATACGCAGACGGCCGACACCTTAGAACA
>JBJEKG010000125.1:0-3045 GCA_051878535.1 Muribaculaceae bacterium | reverse complement strand
AGGCTGCCGAAAAAGGCTACCTCAACGAAAAAGACATCAAATTCTTAGGATTCTAAAGAACTATGGCAAAGAAAGCAAAAGGTAATCGCGTGCAAGTAATCCTCGAATGCACCGAACATAAGGCAAGCGGTATGCCCGGTACCTCCCGTTATGTAACCACCAAAAACCGCAAGAACACAACCGAAAGACTTGAGCTTAAGAAATACAACCCGATTCTTAAGCGCGTAACCGTTCACAAAGAAATTAAATAATCCTGAGATATGGCAAAGAAAACCGTAGCAACCCTTCAAACCGGTGAAGGCCGCACCTACTCGAAAATCATCAAAATGGTAAAATCGCCCAAAACCGGCGCCTACGTCTTCAAAGAAGAGATGGTACCCAACGACGCCGTAAAGGACGCTCTCAAATAAGCTATCCCCTACCCTGCATAAGAGCCACCCGCGCCCCAAGGCGCGGGTGGCTTGCTTTATGCCCCCTCCCCTGAAGGGGAGGGGGGCACGGCAGGCTGGCGGCGGGGGCTCTGTGGGCGAATTAGCCCAATAAGGCTAATTGGACTAATTTAGCAGATGGGCAGCAAGATGGGCGACCGACAAGCATCGGCTACCTGTGGGAGGGCGATTGGGTAGTTTTTTTGTCTTTTTTTGCCCATTTTGCTCGGATTATTTGGCGGTTGCGAGATTTTTTCGTAGATTTGCAAATCGATCAATTGCAATTGTCATGAATATAAACAACCCTCTTATATACCTTATTAAAGAGTCCATCGAAAAGAACAAGGAACTCTTTGCCTTGAGCGACTTTCAAGGTGCGAATTTCCAGTACCGCGACGTGGCTCGTAAGGTGGCTAAGCTCCACCTCGGATTCAAGCATGCCGGTTTGCGTCCGGGCGACAAGATAGCGCTGTGCGGGCGCAATGGAGCCAACTGGGCCATCGCCTTCCTGAGCGTGCTGACCTACGGTGCTGTGGCCGTGCCTATCCTCCACGAGTTCAAGCCCGACAATGTGCACCACTTGGTGAACCACTCCGATGCCAAGTTGCTGTTTGTGGACAGTACCATCTGGAACAACCTCAGCCCCGAATCGCTGCCCGACATCGTGGGAGCGGTGCGCTTGGCCGACTTCTCGCTGCTGTTCTCGCGCAGTCAGCAGCTCACCAAGGCGCGCGCCAACCTCAATCGCTTGTTCGGCGAGCAGTTTCCGGAGCGCTTTCAGGTGGAGGATGTGCAGTATGCCGACCCCAAGGAGGACGACCTGTGCCTGATTAACTACACCTCCGGGTCCACCGGCTTCTCCAAAGGCGTGATGCTGTCGTACAAGAACCTCTACTCCAACATCTTGTTCGCCCGCGAGCACTTCCCCTTCCTCAAGAAAGGCGACGGCCACATCTGCATGCTACCATTGGCTCACATGTACGGCTTGTGCATCGAGATGCTGTTCCCGTTCACCGTGGGCGCTCACATCAACTTTTTGACGCGCACGCCCTCGCCGCGCATCATCATGGAAGCCTTCGCCGCCGTCCATCCCAAGGTCATCATCACCGTGCCGTTGATTATTGAGAAGATAATCAAGACCAAGGTGTTCCCTATGTTGGAGAAGCCGTGGATGCGGTTGTTGCTGAAAACGCCGTTTATCAACGACCGCGTGTTGGGCAAAATCAAGGACCGACTCATCGAAACCTTCGGCAGCAACATGTTCAGCATCGTCATCGGCGGTGCGGGGCTCAACGCCGACGTCGAAGCCTTCTTGCGCCGCATACATTTCCCATTCACCGTGGGCTACGGCATGACCGAGTGCGCCCCGCTGATAGCCTACGCACAGTGGGACGTGCAGCGACCGGCATCCTGCGGCAAGATTGTGGACCGCATGGAGGGTGAGATTGATTCGCCCGACCCGCTCAACACTCCGGGCGTGCTACGCGTGCGCGGCGACAACGTGATGATGGGCTACTACAAGAACCCCGAGGCCACGGCTGCCGCCATCGTCGACGGCTGGCTCATCACCGGCGACATCTGCCAATTCGATGCCGACGGCTTCCTCTACATCCGCGGCCGCGACAAGAATATGATTCTCGGTCCGTCAGGCCAGAACATCTACCCCGAAGAAATTGAGCAGAAGATCAACAACCTGCCCTACGTGAGCGAATCGTTGGTTGTAGAGCGCGACGGCCGTCTGGTGGCGTTGGTGCACCCCGACTACGATGCCGCGCGCCAAGACAACCTGGCCGACAGCGACCTGCATGCCACCTTGATCAAAACCGTGCGCGAGCTCAACGCGTCGCTGCCCACCTACAGTCAAATCTCCGATACCAAAATCATGGCCGAGGAGTTTGAGAAGACGCCGAAGCGGTCGATTAAGCGCTACCTGTACCAATAATCCGCAAGCGCGTGGGTGTTTAGAAGTGACAAATTGAAAGCAAAACAGCCTTGCAACAACACATTGGTAAGTAATTTGCTTTACTATATGACAAATTGTTATTTAGTTAACAAATTTTAACGTAAAATGTATTGTAGAATCAAGAAAAAGCTATAACTTTGCACTCGTTAGGTAGTTTTTTCTATTCCAATAGTTGTTGTTTTTCTTTTGTAAGAAAAGGTTGTTTCCGCCCGCTGACATTTTAGCCCCCAATCGGGGGGCTGAAATTAGGGCTTTCAAACAAAATAGCCGGAGCCGCCGAGGCTGTGGCTTTTTTGTTGCCCGCCCACTCCATCGGAGCCCCCGCCGCGTCTACCGCCCGCAAATCGAAAGCCTTCGCCTCGCCCGAGATAGCGCCGCGGCTTGCTGCGGCGTACATCGCCTACCGCCCACAAATCGAAAGCCTTCGCCTCGTCGCCACGCCATCACACAACAAACCGCAACAAGTTGATTGTCAGAGCATTAGTATAATAGTTGTAAATTGGCGCCCGAATGGCACAACAGCAAAGCTGTTGCGCATACCCCTCAACCCCACATTGGCGCAGCCTATGTGGGGATAAAGTGCTCTATATCAACAATGTGAAAGTGTGTCAAAAGTCGAAAATCAAAAAATTTCCAACTGTGTCGCCCGTCCTG
>JBJEKG010000124.1:0-3049 GCA_051878535.1 Muribaculaceae bacterium | reverse complement strand
TGAGTTCCCACATAGCGGGGATGTCGACGGTGGTGTTGGGGGCACCCATGATGAAGGGAGCGCCTTCGGAGAGGGCAGCGTAAGCGTAGCACATCGAGGGAGCGATGTGTTGACGGTCGTCGGCCTTCATAGCGGCTTCGAGGGCAGCGAGGGTGTAGTGAACGTTTTCGTCAACGGGAACGTAAACTTCGGTGGAAGCGGCCCAGAGGACAACAACGCGGTTGAGGTTGTGAGCGGCTTTGAAGTTGCGGATGTCGGCGCGGAGGTTTTCTACCATTTCCCAGCGGGTAGCGCCTTTCATATAGTTTTCACCGTCGAGGCGTTTAGCATAGTCGTGGTCGAAAGCGGCCTTCATGGGCTTGATGGCTTCGAGTTCTTCCTTAACGGGGTTGATGTCTTTTTCTTTGAGAACTTCGGCGTTGATGGCGGATTCGTAAGCGTTAGCGGGGTATACGTCCCAGGTAGCGAACACGATGTCGTCCAATTTAGCCATGGGTACGATTTGGTCGTAGGGGAGGTATTTGGCATCGGCGCCTTTACCTACACGGATTTTGTCGTATTGAGTCATCGAGCCGATGGGTTTGGCCAGACCTTTGCGGGCCATGAGAACACCGGTCATAAAAGTGGTAGCAACGGCGCCGTTACCAACGACCATTACACCAAGTTTGCCTTCAGCGGGCTTAACTGTTTGAGCCATTTTTAATAAATGTTTTATTAATTGTTATTAGTTTTTTCACATTAAGAAGCAGGGGGGAAGCGCCCTCTGCAAATTTGAGTGTGCAAAAGTAGTGATTTTTTGTGAATTGCAAAAATTATTAGCACTAAATGTTAGCAAAAAATTCTTTAATTTTGCTAATAAAATGGCTAATTAGTTAAAAGCTATTAAATTCACGTGGTTTTGGCTACTTTTTAGTTAACGAAGTTTAATAGTGCTTTTGCCAATTTTTGCAGGTTAGGCCACTGATTTGGGCCAAATTCGGTGGGACGCTCGGGCGCGGGCGAATGGGCGGCGGGGCGCCACTGTCGGCCGAGGATTGTGGCTGTGAGGCAGCCGATGGATTGGGCCGGGAGGATGTCCTTGTCGATGCTGTCGCCCACTACAAGCACTTGCTGCGGGGTCAGGCCGAGGGCTTCGCAGCCGAGGGCGAAGATGCGCGGGTCGGGTTTGCGGATGCCCACCACGGCGCTTTCGACCACGGCGCGGAAGAGGTGGCGGATGCCGTAGTCGGCCAAAACGGCTTCGACGTTGCCATAGAAATTGCTCACTAATACCAATGGATAGCGCTCGGCAAAGGCTTCGAGCACCGGGCGGGCATCGGCCACGCAGCGGTGCGCAACGGCTTCAGCGGTTTTGGCCACCTCGTCTACTCGAGCGGGGTCGAGGTTGAGCACCTCGAATTGGCGGGCGATTTTGAGGCGCAATACTTGCAGGAAGGTGTCGGTGGGCTTGACCAGCGGTGTGCGAGCCAAGTGGCGCTCGCCTTCGATGTAGGCGGGGCGGAAGTCGGAGTAGGGGATGTGGATGCCGCAGGTGTGGTATGCGTCGAAGATGACTTCGCTCCAGTGGTCGCCTTCGGAGTCGATGGTGCCGCCGTAGTCGAAGATGATGCCGCGGACGTTTGTGAGCAGGTTAGTAGTCATACTTTCCGGCAGCGAGGTCGGCGAGCGCTTGGCGGCAGATGGCCTCGTGGCGGCGCACCATATATATAAGGAGAAGGTTGAATACGGTAAGCTCGGCCACGAAGTAGAGCCATGGCTGGCCGACGGCAAGGGCGGCGAACAGGAAGATGGTGCGCCAATTGAAGGTGAGGGCGTTGGTGTACTTCATCAGCGGGAAGCTGAGGGCGCGGAAGTCGGCGCGGAATTGGTCGCAGGGCACGCCGTCGGGGAATCGGCGGGCGAGTTCGCGGCGCAGGCGTTGCATAGTGGGCGCGGTGGCTTCTTGGTTGGCGGTGTAGCCGGTGTAGAAGGTGAGTGTGGCCTTGCGCCAGAAGTTTTTGCGCCAAGAGAGGTTGGCGAGGCGTTGGCGGAGCTCGTCGGCATCGTCGAGTTCCGACTTTCCGTTGACCATGAGCAGGTGGAACTGACGGTAATGGTCGGCCATGGCGGCTTGCTTGCCGTGGCATACGCCGGCGATGGCGGCCACCACCCAGATGAGCCATTCGAAGCCGTCGAACACGTAGTGGCCGAGGGTGACGCGCATGCAGATGGCGAAGTAGATTGAGAAGAACCAGATGTCGCCCGAGAGGCCGTCGAGGATGCGGCCGAGGGCGCTGTATTGTTTAGTCATGCGGGCGAGCTGGCCGTCGGCGCTGTCGAAGGAGTTGGCCCAGACGAGAAGGAGCATGCCCACGACGTTAATCCACCATTTTTCGTAGAAGAAGCACACGCCGGCGCCGATGCCGAGGAAGATTGAGGCGATGGTGACCACGTTGGGCGTGACGCCGATTTTGCGGAAGAGGTATGCCCAAGCGAAACCGATTGGCCGGTAGAATGCGAGGTCGATACCTTCCTCGGTGTCGGCTGATTTGAGCGATGCTTTGTATTGCTTCTTTAGGTCTACGAACATATTGATTTGGAGAGAGTTAGCTGATATAGTTGGTGTAGCGGTTGATGAAGCGGCTGAAGGCGGGTATGCGCATCAGGCCGTATTCAAACAGCTGGTAGCCGAGGATGGTGACGCCGATGCCGCCTAATACGTCGAGGATGTAGTGGTGCGAGGAGTAAACGGCTGTGAACCAGATGCCAAGGCAGATTACGGCGGCAGCAATCTTCATCCACAGGGGAGTGCGAGCGCGCAGGGTGTAGAAGAAAGCGATGAGCATATAGGCCGAGTGGAGCGACGGCATGGCGGCGAAGACGTTGGCATTGCGAGCGTAGAGGCCATCGAAGATTGTGAGGCCGGTCATGGCATCGAAGCGGCCGAGGCCGGCGGTTTCGCCATGGGTGCCGGCGATGAAGTCGAAACCGTGCGAGGCCACGTACCATGGCGGGGCGGCCGGGTGGATGTAATATCCGGCGAAGCCGAGCAGGTTGACAAGCAGGAATA
>JBJEKG010000123.1:0-3057 GCA_051878535.1 Muribaculaceae bacterium | reverse complement strand
ACGCTCCGCAGCGCATCGACCTCGACTTCATGGCATGGTTGGGTGAAAACGGTATTCCGTTCGCAATCGTTTTCACCAAGTTGGACAAGCTCACCTCCACGGCTGTGAAGCGCGCTCGTCAGCACTATTGCGAGGTGCTGAGCGAGAGCTGGGAAGAGCTGCCGCCAATGTTCTCCACCTCATCCGAGGACGGCCGCGGCCGCATCGAGTTGCTCAACTATATCGAGCAACTCAACGCCCTGTAACCACCACTCACCTCCGCCGCCGGCGGCGTGGGGGCGTTCCGAATGAAAAATACGGTTGAAATGTAAAAAACAAGCCCCTCGCAGTCGGAGGGGCTTGTTTGTTGATTGACAGAACGCCACCAAGCGAGCCACCAGAACGCCACCAAGCATGCCACCAGAATGCCCACAACCCGAGGCTTTTGGGTGAAGGTGGGTGGCCAACTCCGAAAAAATCTGCGAAATCTGCGTGAGATTTTTGACACGTGACCGCCCGTCGTGTATGCCGCGGCAAACCATGGCTACAGGTGGGTGTTTTCGTGCGTCGCGGCGGATTTTTTGCGGAAAATGCTGGCGGTTTGGATTTTTTTCGCTAACTTTGCACTTTGAATGCGCGGATGCGCGATTCGCAAACCTTCTACATTGTTTTATATGGAACTGAATGATTTTATCGACAACTTAGCTGAACAATTCGACGATACCGACGCAAGCGAAATCCAAGCCGACACCATTTTTCAGGAGCTGGAGGAGTGGTCGTCGCTCACCGCCATGTCGATTATCGCTATGGTGAAGACGCAGTACGGCAAGACCATCACCGGCCGCGACGTGCGTCGCTGCAGCACCGTGGAGGACTTGTTTAACTTGGTCAACGAGCTCTAAGGGCGATGGACAGCTTCAATCCCTTCTCGTTGGAAGGGAAGACTATACTGGTGACCGGCGCATCGTCGGGCATCGGTCGCGCTGTGGCTATCGCTTGCGCCAAGATGGGCGCAACGGTGGTGCTAAATGGTCGCAACCGTGAGCGTTTGGCCGCAACGGCTGCGGAGATTGGCAGCGACGGCACCGTAATTGCGGCGGGCGACCTCACCGACAGCGAGCAGTTGGAGCAGATGATGGCTGCAACACCGAAGCTCGACGGGGTGGTGCACTGTGCGGGTATCTGGCACAATGCACTGTGCAAGCAGATTACGGCTGAGGACGTTGACTCTGTGATGGGTGTCAACTTCCGCGCACCGGTGCTGCTTCAAACCGAGCTGTTGAAGCATAAGCGGCTCAACAAGGGTGCATCCATCGTGTTCATCACCTCGATTGCGAGCGAATCGCCGGCGGTGGGCAACGCTGTGTACAGCGCCTCGAAGGGGGCGCTGGTGTCGTATGCCAACTGCCTGATGAAGGAGCTTGCACCGCGTCGCATCCGCGTGAACTGCATCAGTCCGGCTATGGTATGGACCGATTTGGTGTACCATGGCGGCGTCACCGAGGAGGAGTTGCGCGAAGATGAGCAGACCTACCCGCTGAAGCGTTATGGCACCCCCGACGACGTGGCCCACTTGGCCGTGTACATGCTCTCCGACGCTGCCTCATGGATGACCGGCAGCGTGGTGAAAATCACCGGTGGATTCAGATAACAATCACTATATCAATGGCATACATCAAAGCATTATCATATTACTTACCGGAGCGCGTGGTCACCAACGAGGAGTTGGTGAGCGAGTTTCCGGAATGGAGCATCGACAAGGTAGCTCAGAAAGTGGGCGTGGATTCGCGTCACGTGGCCGCGGACAATGAAACCGCGGGCGACATGGCGCTGCGTGCGGCGCAGAAGCTCTTTGCGGATTACGAAATCTCACCGCAGGACATCGACTTCGTGATGCTCTGCACGCAGAGTCCGGACTACTTCCTGCCTTCAACTGCGTGTATATTACAAGATAAGTTGGGCATACCGCGCACTGCGGGCGCGTTCGACTACAACCTCGGATGCTCGGGCTGCGTCTACGGCCTTGCGCTGGCCAAAGGCCTCATCGCCGCCGGCATCGCTCGCAACGTGCTGCTGCTCACCGCCGAGACCTACAACAAGTATCTGCACCCGTCGGATAAGAGCAACCGCTCCATTTTCGGTGATGGAGCGGCTGCGTGCGTGGTGTCGACCGAAGGATTCGCCGAAATCGGCAACTTCGTGATGGGTACCGACGGCTCAGGTGCCGACAAGTTGATAGTGCGCACCGGTGCGGCCCGTTGCAAGCAGCCCACCGGATGCAGCTCCGTCGACGACGAAGGCCACACCCGCTTCGACGACTACCTCTACATGGACGGCGGCGGCATCTTCAACTTTACCCTCGATGCCGTGCCCACACTGATGAAAGACGTGCTCGCGGCCAACTCCTTAGAGGCCGCAGCCGTGGACATGTACGTGTTCCACCAAGCCAACAAGTTCATGCTCAACACCATACGCAAGGTGTGCGTGATTCCCAAGGACCGGTTCTACGTGGACCTGAGCACCGTGGGCAACACCGTGTCTTCCACCATCCTCATCGCACTGAAGCAGTGCATCGAGCAGCAACGGCTCGCCTCGGGCATGCAGGTGATGGTGTGCGGCTTCGGCGTGGGATTGAGCCTCGCCGGCACTATGTTACACTTCACTGACACTCCGAAGTAATGCTGTTCAACTCGTTCTCATTCCTGCTGTTCTTCCCGTTGGTGGCGATTGTGTACTTCGCCATCCCGCGCAACAGCTGGCGCAACTACTTCCTGCTGGCGGCCAGCTACTACTTCTACATGTGCTGGAAGCCCGAGTACGCCCTGCTGCTGCTCACCTCCACTGCGCTAACCTACGGTACCTCGCTGCTGATTGAGCGCAGCGAGGCACACAAGCGCACCTACTTGAGCTTGTGTATCGTGCTCAACTTGGCCATACTGTTCTTCTTCAAGTACTACCAATTCGCGGCCGACAACATCACCGCGCTCATGGGCGCGATGGGTGTGAGCATCCACGTGCCGCAGATGGACGTGCTGCTGCCCGTGGGCATCTCGTTCTACATCTTCCAAGCGCTGGGCT
>JBJEKG010000122.1:0-3112 GCA_051878535.1 Muribaculaceae bacterium | reverse complement strand
TACAGTTCCACCCCGAGGTGTTCCACTCCACCTGCGGCACACGCCTGCTGGCCAACTTCGTCAACAACATCTGCGGCTCCAAAGCTGATTGGAGCGCCGAATCGTATATTGAAACCACTGTGGCTGAACTCCGTCGCGAGCTTGGCTCCGACAAGGTGGTGCTCGGACTGAGCGGCGGCGTGGATTCCTCCGTGGCTGCCGTGCTCATCTCCCGCGCCATCGGCGACAACCTCACCTGCATATTCGTGGACCACGGTTTGCTGCGCAAGAACGAGTTCAACCAAGTGATGGACGATTACCGTTGCCTCGGTCTGAACGTCATCGGCGTGGACGCTTCCGCCGAATTCTTCGCCGCCTTGGCCGGCGTGTCCGACCCCGAACGCAAGCGCAAAATCATCGGCAAAGGCTTCATCGACGTGTTCGACCGCGAAGCCCACAAACTCGAAGGCGTGCGCTGGTTGGGCCAAGGCACCATCTACCCCGACCGCATCGAATCGCTGTCGATTACCGGCACCACCATCAAGAGCCACCACAACGTGGGCGGCCTGCCCGAGAAGATGAACCTGCGGCTGTGTGAACCGTTGAAGTGGTTGTTCAAGGACGAAGTCCGCGCCGTAGGCCGTGCCCTCGGCATGCCCGAACACCTCATCTCGCGCCACCCCTTCCCCGGTCCCGGCTTGGCCGTGCGCATCCTCGGCGACATCACCCCCGAGAAGGTGCGGATCCTCCAAGATGCCGACGACATCTTCATCCGCGGGTTGCGCGAATCGGGTCTGTACGACCAAGTGTGGCAAGCCGGCGTAATCCTGCTGCCCGTACAGAGCGTGGGCGTTATGGGCGACGAACGCACCTACGAAAGCGCCGTGGCACTGCGTGCCGTCACCTCCACCGACGCAATGACAGCCGACTGGGCCCACCTCCCCTACGAGTTCTTGGCTAAGGTTTCAAACGAAATAATCAACAAGGTGCGCGGCGTGAACCGTGTAACCTACGACATCTCCTCCAAACCACCGGCAACCATCGAATGGGAGTAATCCCCCACACTCACACCCTCCGCAAATATCGCAATTAGCAAAATTTTATGAAATTTTCGTAAATAATTGCCGAATTATTTCATAATCTGCAAAAAAATTGCGATATTTGCACAAATTCTTCCAAAAGGTAGACAACTATTAAAAATATTAACTTTCAGAACCACATACTTACACAAATGAAAAAAAGTCCTCTGCAGAAAGCTCGCGCAGCTTACCAGCCCAAGCTGCCTATCGTGCTCACCGGCGCAGTGAAAGCTGTTGAAGGAAAACCCACCCAATCCGTAGCCGACCAAGAGAAAATCCAGCAACTCTTCCCCAACACCTACGGCCTGCCCGAACTCACCTTTGAAAAAAATACCGCTCCTGCAGCCGGTCGCCCCATCAACGTGGGCGTCATCCTCTCCGGCGGCCAAGCCCCCGGCGGCCACAACGTAATATGCGGCCTGTTCGACGGCATCAAGAAAATCCACCGCGACAGCCGTCTCTTCGGCTTCCTCATGGGCCCCGGCGGCCTCGTTGACCACAAGTATGTGGAACTCACCGCCTCCATCATCGACGAATACCGCAACACCGGCGGCTTCGACATCATCGGTTCGGGTCGTACCAAACTCGAAACCAAAGCCCAATTCGATTCCGGCTTGGTTATCCTCAAAGAACTCGACATCAAAGCCCTCGTTATCATCGGCGGCGACGACTCCAACACCAACGCTGCAGTGCTCGCCGAATACTACAAGAGCATCAACGCCGGCGTGCAAGTAATCGGTTGCCCCAAAACCATCGACGGCGACCTCAAGAACGAATGCATCGAAACATCCTTCGGCTTCGACACCGCCACCAAGGTTTACTCCGAAGTCATCGGCAACATCCAACGCGACTGCAACTCCGCCAAGAAATACTGGCACTTCATCAAGCTCATGGGCCGCTCGGCCAGCCACATCGCTCTGGAATGCGCTCTGCAAACCCAGCCCAACGTGTGCATCATCTCCGAAGAAGTTGAAGCCAAGAACATGACCTTGGACCAAGTGGTTGACTCAATCGCCCAAACCGTGGTGGCTCGCGCCAACGACGGCAAAAACTTCGGCATCGTGCTCATCCCCGAAGGCCTCATCGAGTTCATCCCCGCCATCAAAAAGCTCATCAAAGAACTCAACAACGTAATCGCCCTCAACGAAGCCCAGATACAAGGCCTCGCCGCTGAAGACCTCGAGAAATTCATCCTCGGTCACCTCAGCGAAGAAAACGCCGCCACCATCGGCACTCTGCCCGCCACCGTCGCTCGCCAGCTCATGCTCGACCGCGACCCCCACGGCAACGTGCAAGTTTCGCTCATCGAAACCGAAAAACTCCTCAGCGAAATGGTGGGCAAACGCCTTGCTCAACTCACCAACGAAGGCAAATACACCGGCAAATTCTCGCCCCTGCACCACTTCTTCGGCTACGAAGGCCGTTGCGCCGACCCCTCCAACTTCGACGCCGACTACTGCTACGCCCTCGGCTTCAACGCCGCTTGCCTCATCAACTCGGGCGTGACCGGCTATATGTCGTCGATTCGCAACTTAGTGAAACCCTCCGTGCAATGGCTCGCCGGCGGTATCCCCATCACCATGATGATGAACATCGAACACCGCAACGGCGCCGACAAGCCCGTAATCCAAAAGGCACTCGTGCGTCTCGACGGTGCTCCCTTCAAATACTTCGCCGCACACCGCGACGAATGGGCGCTCAACACCTGCTACGTATACCCCGGCCCCATCCAATACTTCGGCCCGGCCGAAGTGTGCGACCAACCCTCGCGCACCCTCTCGCTCGAACACCAAACACTCTAATTCAATAACCAACCCTCAGCTTGCGCCGGCCGACTTCCTCCCCGAAGCCGGCCGGCTTTCTCATACAGTTTTTGCGGAGATGATTGGGAATCACCTTCTCAGGCCGCTACGGTGATAGATTTTTCGGCGGGTCGGAATCTTTATTGTAAATAATTTTGCCGAGTGCGAATTTTTCGCTAACTTTGACTATCATTTTCACCCATCATCAATCGCCATCCAATTATGAGCAACTTCACACTTTCTGCAGGCACG
>JBJEKG010000121.1:0-15947 GCA_051878535.1 Muribaculaceae bacterium | reverse complement strand
GGGGTGCCGCTTCGCGCCAATTTAAAAAAATATAACTAAACCGCTGATAATCAACTAAATGCAGGTTTGTTATATGATAGTTGGGGTGCCGCTTCGCGCCAATTTAAAAAAATATAACTAAACCGCTGATAATCAACTAAATGCAGGTTTGTTATATGATAGCACAGGAGATTTAGCAGGAGGGCAGGACATAATCCATTGATAATCAGGTGTCAACAAGTAGGGCCTGTAGCCTCGAGGCTTGCCTCGGGGTCTGCTTGCCTCGGCATACACGTCGTGCGGCCGCGTTGTGGCATTCGTGGTGGCCCGAGGTGTATGCCGAGGCGAGCCTCGGCTACCTGTGGGCATTTTGCGTGGTCGCACGTCCGCTCCGAAAAATCTGCAAAATCTGCGTGAGATTTGGCGCGCGTGGTGGTCCGAGGTGTATGCCGAGGCAAGCCACGGCTCTCGCGTGGGTGAGTGGGTGGTGGCGGTGCGGCGGGAGATGGCGAGGGTCGGGGAGCGGTGCTCCTCGGCCCTCGGGGGCGTTAGGTGGTCTTACTTAGAAGCGGATGGTGGTGGCTGTGGTGGCGGTGCGGCGGATGTAGATTTGGCCGGGGGTGGGGTTGGCCACGCGGATGCCTTGGAGGTTGTAGTATTCAGCGGGAGCGTCGGTGTCGGCGGGAGCGATGTTGATGTCGCGCACTGCCGAGCCGCCGGCGAGTTTGCCGATGCGAGCGGGAGCGTAGGTGATGATGTCGTCATCTTCTTTTTCGCCGCTGGAGGAGGGGTCCATGGAGTATGCTTCGTTGACGTTGTCGAAGTAGGAGGGGTCGTAGGGAGTGCCGCCCACGGGGGAGGTGCCGTAGATGTCGAGGTACATTACGCCGATGCCGTAGTTGCGGATGTAGTCGGCGGTGATGCCGAGCAGCGACAGCGGGAAGCGCCATTCGTAGAAGGTGTGGGCGGAGGGGTCGATTTGATCCATCAGGTCGACGAAGCCGTCGTTGCCGTAGAGTTCATCGGTTTCGTAGCCGAAGTTTTCTTGGCCCCAGATGTGGTCGATTGAGGGCAGCAGGCCGTCGGCATAGCCGTAGTACGAGCCGGGGATGGTTTTGCAGTAAGCGGCGCTGTAGCTGGCGTGGCCTTCGGGGGTGGGAATGAAGAAGCCGGGGGTGCCCACGCCGGGTTTGGTGGAGCCTACCCACACGGCGTCAACGCCGTTTTGGAACCATGCGCCCTTGTTGTTCTCGTTCCAGATGGGACCTTTGCCGTCGATGCGGCCGTCGAATTCGAGGTCGGGGTCGAGGTCGAATGCCCAGTACATACAACCGTCCATGTTGTAAGGCTTGGATTCGCCGGGTTGCTTGCCTTCGCCGTAGATGTCCCACACGGTGTAGACGAATTGGGCACCGAGGTAGAGGTACTCGTCGTCGTATGCGGCATAGAGAGCGTAGGAGTCAACGATGGGACGTTCGTGGTTGCCGCGGAAGGCTTGGGCCACGTCGCGAGCCACGCCTTGGGCGATGAGGTCGTCGGCGGTCCAGTTAGAGAGCGCGGTGGTGGAGTTTTGGCTGGAGAAGTTCATGGTAACGGTGCGGTTGGAACCCACTTGGCCGTTGGGGTTGACCGAATAGTAGTCGGTGACGAGGTTTTTGCCGTCGCCGGTGTAGGACTTGCGCTTGGAGTACTTGAACGCGTCGATGGTGGAGTGCGATTCATCCACTACGGCCAGCACCGTCAGGGTGGTGGTTTCGGTGAAGGTCAGCGGAGCGGAGTACACGGCCGAGGCGGTGGTGGGAGTGGAACCGTCGACGGTGTAATACATTGTGGCATCGGGAGTTACCGACAGAGTGACGGTGATTTGGTCGTCGAAACGAGTACCGGAACCGGGCGAAGCGGTGATGGAGGGGTTGAGCGGGTCGACGTTGTACTCGCCTTCATCGGTGACGGCACCTTTGCCGCCGGTGCCTTTGTAGATGTGGTTAGCAAGAGGAACGGATTTGTAGTCGGCGGTTTGGTCGGAGCCGTCGGCATTACAGAAAAGGAAACCGTCGAGGGAGGAAACGTCGGCAGTGAAAGTGTATTTCCAGATGTCACCGTCGACTTTGGTGAGTGAAACGCCGGGCCAGGTGGTGGAGGGGGCGCTCCAATAGTGGATGTGGACCTGTTCCCAGCCGCTGGCGGAGTTGTCGTAGTAGATAGTGGTGTCGGCGAAAGCAGCTACCGGAGCGGCCATTGCCAAAGTCACTACCAATGATTTGAGCAGATTTTTCATAGATTATAGATGAGTTTTTAAGGGATATAGACTTTGGAAACGGTGAGGCCTTGGCGGCGGATGAAGATGCCGCCGGCGGGCTCGCTCACGGGCATGCCTTGGAGGTTGAAGAACTCAATGGGAGCGGAGAAGTCGGCTTCGAAGTCGATCACGGAGGATTTGCCTGTGTCGCCGTCCTTAGTGTAGATGCCGTTGTTGCGCACCTTCACGTTGTCGCCGCTTTGCGAGCCGGCGTTGTTGTTGAAGATGATGTTGAGCTGAGTGTAGTCGAAGTCGGCTTCGAATGTGCCAATCCACAGACCGGAGGCGTTGTCGTAAGTCATAGCCTTGCCGGGCCAGGAGCCCACGAGGTCGTTGTACTCATTGTTGGAGCCGCCGTAGATGTAGAAGTTGACGGTGCTCCAGTTGGAGGCGGAGTTGTCGAAGAAGATGGTGACTTGGCCATCGGGCACAGGTTCCGGCTCGGGGTCCGGTTCCGGCTCGGGGTCTGTGGCAACGGATTTGCCGGTGTCACCATTGGCATCATAGACGCCGGTGTGGCGCACCTTCACATCGTTGCCGGTTTGCGAGCCGGAGCCGTTGTTGAAGATGACGTTGAGCACGGTGTAGTCGAAGTCGGCGTCGAAAGAGCCTTTGTAGTAGCCGGTGGCAGGGTCGAGGGTCATAGCCTTGCCGGGCCATGCTCCAACCAAGTCGTTGTGGCCGTCGCCGTAGATGTAGAAGTTGACGTTGCTCCAGTTGGAGTTGGCGTTGTCGAAGTAGATGGTGATTTGGCCGTCGGGAGCGGGCTCGGGGTCAGGCAGAGGATCGGGATCGGGCAGTGGGTTGGGATCAAGGTCGTCGGAGTAGATTACGGCGATGCCGGTGGAACCGACGTTGCCGGAGATGGTCGACGAGGTCACGGTAAACTTATTGCCCGACACGCGGTCGGTGTAAGTGCCGGCGGGGCAGTAGCCGTTGACGTTGGATACTGACACTTGGCCGCTGCCTTTCATCACGATGACTGCGCCACCGTTTTCGCGGGTGATGACGCACTTGTTGCCGTCGCTCTGGAAAGCGTCGCGTCGCGAGCCCATGATGTTGTGGAAGCGGTTCACAGCTGCCACTTCGGTCGAGGTGAAGTGGGTGGAGCCTTTGCCCACCTTGATGTTGCTGAAGCCGGTGGTGTTGGGACGCGAGAAATAGAGCACGGTGACGCCTTGGCGAGCGGCGTAGGCGGCGTAAGCGCGGTCGATTACGTCCTGCGAGCGCGATTGCGACCACTCATCGTTGCTGTACGTGTCGTGGCTTTCGGCCCAGTAGACCAATTTCGATGGCGAGAGGTGCTGATTGTTGATCCACTCGCCGGCGGCGTTGTTGGGCACGCCGCCGTTGTCCTTGGCGGCATAGTTGGAGTAGCGATTGTCAGTCACCGACATGTACTTGGCATACTCGGTGATGATTGAGGAGTTGGGGCCGGGTGAATCGAGGATTTCGCCGTAGTGATACATACCTTCGATTGAGGTGACTTCGCTCCAGAAATTGCAGCCTTCGGAGGGGAGACCGATGTGCTTGGCGGCATCCCAGCGGATGCCGTCCACGCCCATGTCGTGGAGCGATTGGATGAAGGATTTGGCGCGGGCGATGACCTCGGAGTCTTCGGAGTTGATGTCGCCGTAGTCGCCGAGTTGGCCGTGGGTGATTGAGTAGCGGTCGCCGTAGTTGATGCCGCCGTTGAAGCGGACGCGGCCGTTGGAGTCCCACCAGGTGTCGTGGTAACCGGCGGTCTTGTCCACGTGATTGGCCACCACGTCCACGATTACTTTGATGCCGTAGCTGTGGGCGTCGGTACACAGGCCGCGCAGGTCGCTTTCAGAGCAGTAGGAGGAGGACTTGAATGCCAAGTCGTAAGGGCGATAGAGCGCGTGCCAGTTTTCGCCCGAGCGAGCGTCGGGACGTTGAACGGGTGAGATTTGCACGGCGCCGAATCCGGCGGCGGCAATGTCGGGCAGAGCTTTGCGCACATCGGCCACAGGCCAGTCAAAGCAATGGAGGATGGTGCCTTCTTGGATGGTGCCCGGAAGGTTGTAATCTTGCGCTACCAGCGATGGAGCGAAGAAACAGAAGAGCAGGAATAAGTTGCGAATTAGTTTTGTCATGACAATATATAAAATACTCCCGCACAGAGAGTTACTGTGCGAGAGTATTTATTAAGTTGATTAAGGTATGAAGACTTTGGAAACCTTGTTGCCTTGGCGACGGATGAACACGCCATTGGAGGGTTCGGCAACTTGAACACCTTGGAGGTTGTAGTAGATTACTTCAGAATCGGCTTCGATAGCGATGCCTTCAACGCCGGATTGGCCGGTGTCGCCGTTTTGGTTGTAGATGCCGTTGTTGCGCACCTTGACGTTGTCGCCGGTTTGAGTGCCGGAGCCGTTGTTGAAGATGACGTTGAGCTGAGTGTAGTCGAAGTCAGCTTCGAAGGTGCCCTTGTAGTAGCCGGTGGCAGGATCGAGGGTCATAGCCTTGCCGGGCCAGTTGCCTACGAAGTTGTTGTAATCGCCACCGTAGATGTAGAAGTTGACGTTGCTCCAGTTGGCGGAGGAGTTGTCGAAGTAGATGGTGACGGTGCTTGCGGAGGGTTGAGCCACCTTGGTGAAGGTGTAGGAGCCGATTTTGGTTTGGCCTTCGCCGATAGCGCTCCAGGAGAGGACTACGGATTCGCCGTCGGCCATGTCAGCACCGAGGGTAACGGTGACGGTGCCGGAGAAGGATACGGGCGAGCCGTTGCCGATGGTGTAGGTGGCCGAGGTGCAGTATTGGTTGGCGGTGAGGGTAACGTCGACGGTGCCCACGAATTCGCCACCACGGGGCGATACGCTTACAGCGGGTTCGGGATCAACTTCCACATCATCGAGCTTGGTGTAACCGCCGTTGCCGTCCCATTCGTAGTAAGAATCTTCGGTGATGTTGGTGATGTCGGCGGTTTGGTTGGAGCCGTTGTTGCTGAGGATGAAGTTGAACGAGTCGTATTCATCGCAGGTGAAATAGTAGAAGGTTCGGCCGTCGATTTCTTTGGAATCGGTGAGGGTCTTACCGGGCCAGTCGCCGTTGAGTTTCACGTTGTTGCCGGACGCGTCCTTAGCCCAAGCGTAGAAGGAGGGAGCGGAGGAGCCGGTAACGTAAACGGTGATTGAAGCGTTGGGGTCGACTTTCTTGTAGACGGCCGAGCCGGTGTAGTCGGAGTCGCCGTTGGAAGCGCCCCAGCTAACGGTGATTTTGTCGCCGTAGTTCATACCGTCGCCGATGGTGAATTGTACGGGGGTGCCGGGAGTGAGGTTTTGGCGAGCGTTGTTGCCAACTTGAATCCAGCCGGAAACTGCGGCTTCGGAGAGGGAAGCGGTGACGGTGAGGGATTCGGTTTTGAAGCTACCGCCGGCGGGGGAGAGCACTACGGAAGCGGGTTGGGTAGCATCTTCGGGACCATACCAGAAGGTAGCGCCCGGGTCGGTGAATGAAACGGAGCCGCCGTGAGCCACGGGCGAGGAGGTGTAGATGAATTGACCTTCTTCACCTACTTTGCCACCGGTCCAGTCTTTAACGAGCACGCGGAGCTGGCCTTGGGTTTGGGGAGCAGAAACGGTAACGGAGCCGGATGTTACGTTGTAGGCAGTGCCGGTGACGATGTCGACGTAGTTGCCGTTGGGGATGTTGGAGAAAGTGGCACCGCCGTTGATGGCAACCAGGGCGAAGCTTTCGTCTTTGTAAGCGCGTTTGAAAGCCCAACCGCCGGAAGCGGAGCAGCCGTCGAAGGTGTATTGGCCTTTGCGCAGAGCGGGCACGGCAGCGCGGATTTGGTTAAGGCGGCGGATGTGTTGAGCCAAGTCGCCGTTGAGGGTGGTGGCAACGTTGCCGTCGGCAGTGTATTCGCAGAAGTCGGTAGCGGTGACGTTACCTTCGAGGTACGCGCCGAAGTAAGCGCGGCCGGTTTGGCTGAGGGGGCCGTTGGGACCGTTGTCGATGGTGCAACCTTTTTGGAATTCAACTTCCGAGCCGTAGTAGATACAGGGAATGCCGCGGAAGGTGAACATCAGAGCGAGGTTTTCGGCCCATTGGGAAGTGCCACCGGTGAAGCGCACGCCGTCGTTGGGGCCGGGGCTATAGTCGTGAGAATCAACGTAAACGAGGTTGAAGGATGCATCGTTGTAGAGGTGGTCGCCGGATTTGGCAATGTTCACAGCGGAGGAGGCGTTGTTGAAGTTGTAGTGCATAGGGAAGTCGATGATGTAGAAGCCGGAAGCTTCGCTGTAATCGGGTTCGTGCCATGCGCCATTCTTCATGAATACGTTGTCGCTGGAGTGGTTGAATTCGGATTCTTGTTCGCACAGAACCATGGGACCCACGGGACTGTCGTGACCTTCATTCAGCACTTGGGTGTCCCAGTAGGTTTGCGAGCCGTCGTATTGGTCGAGCAAGTTTTGGGGCGAAGCCCAGGTGTAGAAGTAGCTGGAGAGGTTGGCTTGGCCGCGGTAGGTTACTTCGCTGAAGCGAGCGCAGCATTCGCCGAACATGTAGAAGGGGCAGCCATTGAGGCGTTTGTCCTTATATTGCTCGCCGAGAGCCAAGAATTGGGGGATGAATTGCTTGTTGAAGGTGAGGCGTGAGATGTGGCCGGTGGTGTCGATACGGAAGCCGTCCACGCCCATCTTGATGAATTCGCCGTAGCATTGTACGAGGTATTCGGCCACGGTGTTGTTCTCGGTGTTGAGGTCGACGCAGTCACCGGCGATTTGGCCCCACCAGCGGTTGGGATAGTCCCAGTTCCAGCCGGTGCCGTAGTGGTGGTAGTAGTTATGGCTGTCGTACTGCGGATTTTTGAAGTATTTGAAACGAGCGTTGTATTGCTCAGTGCCGGGGAGGTCGTTGTAATCGGCAGGCAGGCGGTCGTAGTTGGGGAGCATAGAAGCCGAGATAGAGGCTTGGTCGCGGATGTTGCCTGAGCGGTCGAACAGATAGTTGAGTTTGCTTTCGCCGAAGTTGCCGGTGTGGTTGAGCACGATGTCGAGGATGATTTTCATGCCCTTGGCGTGAGCGGCATCGATGAGGCTTTGGAAGGTAACGTCTTGGTCGGAACCTTGGCTCACATGGCTCTCGTAGCGGAGGTCGACTTTGGTGAAGTCCATAGCGTGGTAGCCGTGGTAGTCATAGCCCGAAGCGTTTTGCACAATCGGGGTAATCCAGATAGCGGTGAAGCCGAGCGCCTTGATGTAGTCCAATTTTTCAATCAGACCGGCGAAGTCGCCGCGCCAGCAGGGGTCTTTGGTGGAAATTTGTGCAGTTTGGTTGTCCCAACACAACACATTGTTCTTCGGGTCGCCGTCGTAGAAACGGGTGGTCATGGCGAAGTAAACCGTCTCATCGCGGAAATCGCTTCGTTCGCCCACAAATGTTTCAGCCGAAACATTCATTGAAGTAGTGAGCGCCATCAGTCCTCCTAAGAGGATTTTCGAGATGTTTCTCATGATAAAAGTTAAGTATAAATAAATAAGTATGACAGGTGGCGAGTGGATATACTTCGCCCATTAGTTTGAATCGCCGGCAAAGTTACAAAATTTTTTTCATTTCCGCAAATTTTTTTTAGTGGAGAGGTAAGAGGATAGGCTTCGCTGAAGCTCAGAGCCGAGACAAAAAAGGTGCAGCTAAAGCTGCTGCGCCGGAGACGAAAAGAAGTGGCGGACGGGAGTGCTCTGATGTGGTTAGATGTTTGGCAAAATTCTACGGCTAATTTTGGGGAGTGCCGTGGAATTTGGTTAGAAGGGGTAGCCGATGGCGAGGTGGAAGGCGAGCGATTTGCCGAAGGAGGTTAATGCCGCCAAACTTTTTCTGCTTTTGGAAGCAGGGCCTCTAAGATGGTATTAACTACTATTGAAAAGTCAAGATGCTCCGGATATTGTATTCTTCTCAGGAATGCCCGCCATTGCTGAACACGTGGAATGTCCTCGTAAAATTTTGGATCAAATAGTAATGCGTGTGGCTTGTTCAGAAGGTTGCGATTTGTGAATGTTTGTAGAATGGCCTCCTGCAATGTGCTGTCATTTAAGTGCTTATTCTTGATTAGTTGATAGCAGTCAAAAAAGTCTTTCATACGACTATTGGTGACATCACGGTCGATCATAGTGTGAAACTTTTCTGCCACAAGTGTTTCTAATGAATAGGCTTTTAGTGAAATAGGTGGAAGTCCTTCCAAAATCGTAGGATAATCTAATGAAATGGGTCCATTTGAGATAATATCTCCGAAGCCAATATCAATTGACATAGGAAAGACAATAGTATCTAAATGGGCATTGAATGAAAAACGCGAGCCGGGATATTTTTTATCAACAGTAATTGGCGAATATTTAATATTAGAAGTATCAAATACTACTCCATCATCAGGGCATTCTATGCTTAGAATTTCAATAATGGCTTTAGTTAGAATTGTTTGTTCTCTGCTTATGTTTGTAGCTAAAAAGTCAACATCAACAGTTGGTCTTGATTTTAGGCCCTCAAAGGCATAGATTAATGAGCCTCCTTTGAGGATAAGAGAATTGTTGAATCGGCTGATTGAGATGCGATAAAGAAGGCGCTCGTTGAAGTATCTGCTCAATAGATACATATAGTTATGCGATGATGCATTTTTTATATTGAGCAGACGCGAGCGGATGGATTTGCCGATGTTTTTCATTCTGCGAGGGCGATTTCGAGGTAGGTTTTGAGGGTGGTCCATACGCGCAGCCGTTGGGCGTACTCGGATAGAAGAGGGATGTTGCGATCGCTGCGGCGTAGGTAGCTTTTGATAACTTCAGCGCACAGGTCGTGGCCGATTTTGTTGCGGTATTTTACGGCATCGCACACACTGCGTTCGGCATTGGTTATGCGTACTTCATGGCCGGAATAATCAACTGAGATAATGCCGAAATTTAGCAAATTCTCTTGCCAGTAGTAGAGCGAAATCGGTAGTACTGAAGGCGTTACCACCTTGCGCTTGCGCGCTATCGCTATACAGATGCTTGGCGGGATGGTGGTGGTAAGGTTGTGGTAGAACCAAGCATTATAAAGGCAAACGACACCGCCCGGCACGATGCTTTCCACGTCGATCATGTTGTCCAGAAGAGCTTCCGGTCGCGAGTAAATGCCATGGCGCAGGCGGATTAGTTCGCCATGACGGTAAGCACGGCGAATATGATTGTAAGTGGTGACATCACCGAGCGTTCGAGTGCTCACCACTCTGCTATTAGCAGCTATTTGCGAGGTGTTATATGGCATAGTTGTAAATTTCATCCGCAAATGTACGAATAAAAATTGATTTGGCAAAATTCTACGGCTAATTTTGTGGAGTGCCGTGGAATTTGGTTAGAAGGGGTAGCCGATGGCGAGGTGGAAGGCGAGCGATTTGCCGAAGGAGGGGAGGTTGAAGTAGCCGCTGTGGCCGGTGTCGTAGGGGGCGTGGAGGGCGATGCCGAGGTCGCCGCGCACCACCAACATGCCCATGTCGAAGCGCAGGCCGAGGCCGGTGCCGGTGGCGAGGTCGCGCAGGAAGTTGCCGGCGGTGAGGGTGCCGCCGGGGCGGGCTTCGTCGCGGTGAAGCAGCCACACGTTGCCGGCGTCGAGGAAGAGTGCGCCATAGAGCGCGCCTGAAAGCTGCATGCGGTATTCCACGTTGGCCTCGAAGCGGAAGGTGCCGGTTTGGTCGAAGTAGGCGTTGGGGTCGTCGGTGTTGCGGCGGAAGGAGCCGGGACCGATGGAGCGCACGGTGAAGCCGCGCACGGAGTTGGCGCCGCCCACGTAAAATTGCTCGGCGTAGGGCACTTGCGACGAGTTGCCGTAGGCTTCGGCGGCGCCGATGGCCACGCGGCTCACGATGTTGTGGCCGGGCATCAGTCGGTGGTTCCACACCACTTGCGCGTTGGCTTTGACGAACTGCGAGAAGGGTGTGCCGAACAGGTGCTTTTCGCCTTTCGAGCCGGCCAATTCGTAAATGCCCCAGAAGATGTTGCCGGCCTCTTGGAGGGTGAGCTGGAAGTTGATGGCATTTGAGGGCGAGAATTGGCGGTCGTAGGTGTAGGAATAAATCATCTGCGGAATGAACTGATTCTCAAAGCTTTGCGCCACGGCCGGGTTCTCGGCCATCACCTCGTCGAACTCGGCGGTGGTGTTCATGAGCTTGGTGTAGGTGAGCTTCAGCGGGGTGAAAGAGTTCGACACGTGTCGCCGCCAGCGCCAGTCGTAGCTAACGGAGGTGTTGAACTGTGCCATCTTGAAATAGTGCGGACGGTTGAGCAAATCGGCACCGATTTGGAAGCGGGTCCAGCTAAGCTCGCGGCGGGTGCTGCGGGGAATGAACTTAGGCGCGAGCAATCGCGGGATGGACAGCGTGGTGGTGAGGCCGGCTTCGTAGGAGTTGAAGATGCCGCGGCCGCCACCGGTTTGCCATTCGTAGGCACCGTTGAGGTTGATCGAGAGCTGCTCGCCGCCGCCGAAGAGGTTGTTGTGCGTAAGGCCCAATACGATACCCGGGCCGATGTAACTGTTTGATTTTGAGGATGCATTCACCTCGATTGAGGCGGTAAGCGGCGCGTCGAAGGTGCAATTGACGATTGGGCGCAGGGTGGGGCGCTCGGCGGTGGAATCGATGGCCACGGAGATGGATACCTGGCGGAAGATGCCGGTGCGCGAGAGGTAGTTTTGTGTGCGATTCATGTTGCGCACGGCAAATGTGCGCCCTTCGCGGAAGGTAACGCACTCACTGATAAGCTGTTGGCGTAGTTTCGACGGCAACATCTGTACCAAGGTCAAATCCGGCCGCAGTTCGATGGTGTCGGGTCGCTGGTGGCCGCGATAGCGGTTGACGGTGATGGTGGTGTGGCCGGTGACGTACTCCTCCATGGCGTATTGCGGAATGTCGGTGTCGAGGCGCAGACGGAGTGCCACTTCGCCCGGTATGGCCACGCTATCCGCTTGATACTTAAGGTATTCCGGCCGGAAGAAGTAGTAGCCGAGGTCGCGTAATGAGTTGGTGATGCGATTGCGCACGAAGTCGAGCGAATCGGTGGCGAAGCGTTGGCCGGGTTGGAGGTATGGGTCGCGCAAGGCGATGGAATCAATCAGGTGAATGAGGCGAGTGGTGTCGGAGGGCAGCTCCACGCGGCTGATGTTGTAGGCCGGGCCGGGGTTGATGGTGTAGTACACCTTCACCTTGCGCTTATTCTTCTGATGCTCAAGCTCGTAGGTGGCGGTGGCGCGGAAGAAACCGTTGTTGGCCAACTGTTGCTCAATCATGCGCGTGCGCGCTTCGGGACGGACGGACGAAATGAGCACGGGGTCGGTGGCGAAGGTGTTGTAAAGCCAGCCGCGGAAGCCGCCCTTGTCGTTGGGCCAGTTGTTGTAGGCCCACAGGCCCAATGGGAACGGGTAGCGCCAGCCCACCAAGCTCCAGTAGTTGTTCGGTTCCACGGCCACGGCCTCGTCGATGGCCAAACGGATGTCGGCCGGCACGGCCTTGGCACCTTGAGCGCCCTCGTAGCGAAGCGGGGCGGTGCCCACGTACAGGTAGTCGTCCTCGGGGATGCGCCGGGTGGTGGAGCAGGCCGAGAGCACAGCCGAGAGCAGCGCTATTATTATATATATGTGTAAGTTACTTTTGCGAGGCATCGGTGGCAGGGGTTTCAACAGGTTGAGATTCAGCGGTTTGAGGATGTTTGCGGCGCAGACCGAAGAGTTGGCGGATGGAGGTGAGGCTGCGGCGGTAGACGAAGCCCACGCCCGTCTTGGTAATTTCGCCCTCGAGGATACTTTCGTAACCGGTGTGGCGGAACAGGCGCGCCATCATCGTGCGAGCCGGGTTGAGGTAGTATTCAAAGGAGATGTCCTTGATGAGGTTTTGCGAGAAGTTCTCGTCGGCGGAGGCGTCGGTGGCGTAGTTGCCGCCCACCACGATTTTGAAGCGGTCGTTGAAGAGCGATTTCGACACTTGATAGGAGTACGACATCGACGAGGTGCCTTGCTCGTTGTTGGTTTGGTCGATGCCGAAGCTGAGGTCGACGCCGCTGATGGTGTTGGCCGCCCACGAGTTGATTTGCGAGGTGAGGAAGGAGTAGAGCGCGTTGCCGGAGATGCTGCCGCCGTCGGTGGAGGAGGATGCGCCGGTGTACACGCCGTAGAGCAGCATGTTCATGGCTTGGTTGGCGCGCTGCTCGGCGCTCATGCTTTGCAACTCGTTGGCGATGGAGATGTCGTCGACGGTGGAGAGGTCAAACTGCACGTCCATGGCCGAGAGCGTGCCGCCCACGTTCAGCCCCACGTCGAAGTTGATGGAGCGCGGCGCGGCGCCGTTCGACTTGACGTTGGCCTTCATGCGGTCGGTGGCCGACAGCGCCAAGGTGGGGTTGAGCATGTCGCCGGTGAAGGCGATGTACGAGCCGTCGTTGAAGTCGAACGACTTCTCGCCTAACAGTGGCGGCGAGTAGCGGGCGAAGCCGCCGGTGATGTTGAGGCGGCCGGTGAGCCGCGGGTCGGCGAACGCCGGCCACTGGAAGTCGAAGTTGCCGTTGCACTGCATGCGCACGCGGTCTTTGCCGTCGGGCGAAAGGTCCACGGTGACGGTGGTGCCGTTGTTGATATTGAGTTGCGCCATCAAGCGCATGGCCATGGAGTTCTCATCCTCGGCGATGACTGTGGCGGTGGTGTCGGCGAAGGCCACAAACTCCACTAACTCGTCCATCGACTGGGCGGCAATCACCTGCGAGGCGTCGCTCATGATGTAGGTGACGTTGGTGCCCGAGAGGATGTCGAAGCGCGAGTTGATGTCCATGAAGGTGGAGTTGCCGCGCACTGTGGTGTTGGTGGAGATGAACGCCTTGCCGTAGATGTCGGCGTAGCGCGGGGCGCGGTTGGTGTTGCAGGCTTGGAAGTTGGTGGCGGTCAGGGCCAAGTCGAGGGTGGGGTTGGACATCGACCGCAGGTCGACGGTGCCGTCGAGCGAGAGCGGTTCGCCGTTCACCCCGTAGATGCCGAAGCGGTTGAAGCGCACGATGTTGCTGTCGAGGGGCACGCGCACGTCGCTGATGGGGTACTCGGTGCCGACGATGGCCAAGCGCACGGCGGCGGAATCGAACTGTAGCCAGCCGTTGAAGCGCGGGTCGAGGCCGCGGCCGCCCACGTCGATGGTGCCGTTGAGATAGCCGCGAAGGGTGGCGGTGCGCTCGGGCATGAAGGGGTTGAGCGTGGCCAAGGGCAGGTGTATCATCCGCATATCGAGGCTCAGCGGCGAGGCCGAGGTGCTGTCGGCCAACACGCCGCGCAGGGTCATGGTCTCCACGCCGTCGACCTTCAGTGCCAAGTCGGCGCGGAGTTGGCGCAGGGTGTCGGTGGCCAAGTTGAGGTGAGTGGCCACGTCGCCCACGCGCTGGCGGTTGTAGTAGAAATCGGTGAGGGAGAAGTCGCCGCTGCCGCTGAGCGAGCCGGGACGGTGGCTCAGCCGCATGTCGGCGTTTAACGAACCGCGCATCGGCGGCGCGAAGGGGTTGAGGCTCACCCATTCTTCCACGCGGATGTCGCGTAGGTTGAGGTTGAGGTCGCCGGCGTCGGTGAACACGTCCACGCCCGAGGCGGCGCTCAGCAGGTGGAGGTTGGCATCGAGTTCGGAGGTGTTGAAATTCCAGCGGAGGTAGTTGTCGTCGTTCACCGTCCACGGCTTGTAGGCGATGGTGGGGGCGAGCGGCTCGAGGCTCACGCTCAACACGCTGTCGATCAGTTCGGCGGCTGCGCCCACGTCGTAGCCCTGTTCGCCGGTGATGTCGTGCTGCTGCATGTGGAAGGCGGCACTGTTTTCGAAGATGTAGCCGTCGATGGCCACGTTGGCCCACTGGTCGAAGGTGCCGGGACGGTTGTTGACGTTGAATTGGTAGATTAAACGCGGTCCGAACTGGTTGATTTCCAGCCGGGTAGTGTCGATGCGCATATCGCCGCTACGCAAACCGAGCACTTCGCCGGTGAGGTTGAATGATTCGTCGTTGAGCGCATGCAAATCGAGGCTGTGGAACGAACTGCGGCTACCGGCGGCGATGTCGGCGATGAAATTGTTGCTGCCGGCGGTGAGGTCGCACTGCGCCTTTGGCAGCGGGGTGAATACGCGGTCGATATTGATGATGCGAGTGGCAAATTGTCGGTCGAATTCGGCCTTAAGCGTATCGGCCACCACCATCAACTGCTGCAACGAGGCTTGAATCAAGGTATTTGCTTGCAAATCGCCATCGCTGAGGGTGAGCAGGGTGGTGGAATCGGTGGCCGCAAGGCGCGCGTCGACATCGGTCAGACGGATGGCGCTGATGGGGGTAGTGTAATGGAGCGAATGGAGCAACAGGTTGGCGTTCAGGTCGTTAGTAGCGGGCGTGTACTCCATCTCGGCGGCTAAGTTGGCCGAGGCGGTGGTTTCCACGTCGGCGAAATGGAGGTCGAGCAGGTCGAAGAAGGGCGCATCTAAGGCGGCTTGCCAGCGGTAGGTGTCGCCGGCGAGGTTGCCGTTGGCGGTGAGGGCGAACTGCGCGTTGCCGTTGGTGGAACGGATGTCGGCGGCAGCCAAACCGTCGGCGGCGGAGAGTTCGCCACTGATGCCGGCGTAGTCGTAGCCGCCGAAGTAGGCTTGTGTGATGGCGAAGTTGGCCTGCAACGCCATGGCCGGGTCGGCGATGTCAAAACCCTGACCGTCAGCGGTTAAGGTGGCTGTGAGCGGACCTAAATCCATGCCCGGAAGGAACGCGTTCAGCGGGAAATTTTCGGCGGTCAGCGCGGCGAAGTACTCGTCGCTCGCGGCCAGTTCGCCATCGAAATCGAGGCGGCCGCCGCCGCTGAGGACGCGCAGCGAGGCGCCGATGTCGGTGGGCGAGAAGTCGGCATCGAGGGTGAACGTGGTGGTAGGAATGTATACACCTGCATCGCCCATCATGCTCGCCGTCAGCGGGTTAACGTTGGTGAGTTGGCCGTCAAGGCTCACGTTGCCGCCCAATCGGCCGGGGCGGAAGGCGTTGGTGAGCAGCCCGCGACCGTTGAGGCTCAGCATGCCCGGCGCGGCGAAGCGCAGGCGGCCGATGTTGAGGCGGCCGCTGGTGCCGCTTACCGCCGTGGTGAGGTCCAGACGCGAGGGTAGGGCGCTGAGGTAGGGGTTGAAGTCGGGGAACATTAGCCGCAAGTCGGCCGTGGCGGCGTGGCCGTCCACGTTGAGTTGCAAGGGTAGATTCGGGTCAGCGGCCAAGTCGCCGAGGCCCATCATCGCGCTGACAGTCAGCGCCGTTTGGCGGTCGGTTTGGATGTTGAAATCGCTCAACCGCAGGCCGCGCTCGTCGATGTCGAGCCGTCCGGCGGCGGTCAGCGCCACGCCGCAGCGCTCCACTCCGCGCAGTTCTAAGGGCACTTTCACCTGCGCCGCCTGGTTGTAGAAGTCGTTGACAGCCAAGCGCATAGAGTCCACGTCGATGTATCCGAAGTCGAGCCCGTCGGCCGCGGTGAGGCCTCGGGTGGTGTAGAGCGCACGCGAGTGGTCGAAGATGGCCGAACCCAAGGTCACGGTCCACGGCTTGGCATCGGCGGCCACCGTGTCAACTCGCGCGGGCGGAGTGGCGGCCACCGTGGCCGAGTCCGGCGCGATGTATGCGATGTCGGCACCGTCCACGTC
>JBJEKG010000120.1:0-3142 GCA_051878535.1 Muribaculaceae bacterium | reverse complement strand
TCCTCCATATTGCGGCCTTGGAACACGTATTTGAGTTCGTTGGCACGCGCGATGCCCAGCTTGGAGGTTTTGGGCGAGCATGTCACCCAGTCAATGCCTTCGGGCAGGGGAAGTGTGCCGTTGGTTTCGATGTGGATGTAGAGGCCGGCACGGTGGAGCGCGTCGACCAAGGCGGCGTCGAGCTGCATGGCCGGTTCGCCGCCGGTAATGATGACGTGCGTGGCGGGGAACTCCTTCACGGCCTCGACTATTTCCTCGGCCGAAAGGTCGCGCCCGGTGAAGTGGTCGGTGTCGCAAAACGGGCACTGCAGATTGCAGCCGCTGAGGCGCACGAACACTGCGGGGGTGCCGGTCCAGAAGCCCTCGCCTTGCAAAGAGTAGAAGATATCGTTGACTTTATAGGTCTTTTTCATAAGCGGCTACGTTGCCTTCGCTTTCTTGCACTTCAACGCGGTAGCAGTTTTCCACGTTGTCGCAAATCCAGCGGGCAATATTTTCGGCAGTAGGGTTGAACGGCAGCACGTCGTTGAGGCAAGCGTGGTCGAGGCGGTCGGTGATTAGTGCCTTGATGTGGGTGAAGTCGGTGACCATGCCGTTGGCGTTGAGCTCGGCGGCGCGGCAATGCACGGTCACAATCCAGTTGTGGCCGTGGAGATTGGTGCACTTGCTTGGGTAGTCGAGTTGCAAGCGGTGCGCCGCCGATATTTCTAATCGTTTGGAGATGTAGTACATTGGTCGGAGTCTAAGGGATACAGCGGCGGATTCACCGGCTGGATGCCGGCTTTTTCGCCCAATATATATAGGTATTTGATTGATGCTTCGCGAGTTGGCTCGATTTCGCAATCCTTGATGGCCTGCTTGAGGTTCTTGGCGAAATAGCCCACCAAGGGCGACTGTTGCAGCCCGAAAATGTGCATGATTTCGTTGCCGTCCACCGGATTGCGGTAGGCCAATTCGGCGTCTTTTTTGCGGATGTCGACGAATTTTTCTTCCACGATGTCGAAGTTGTCGAGGAAGCGCTGCTTCTTGGCCTCGTTCTTGCTGGTGATGTCGGCGCGGGCCAAGAGCATAAGGTCTTCGAGGTCTTCTTCGGCATAGTTCATCAGGCGGCGCACGGCGCTGTCGGTCACTTCTTCCTCCACCAAGGCGATGGGGCGCATGTGGAGCTCCACCAGCTTGCTCACGTAGCGCATTTCGGCGCCCAAGGGCAGGTGGAGGCGGCGGAAGATGCGCGGAATCATCTTCGAGCCGATGAAGTTGTGGTTGTGGAAAGTCCAACCGATGGCCGGGTCGAAACGCTTGGTGAGCGGCTTGCCGATGTCGTGAAACAGGGCACTCCAACGCAACCATTCATTGTCGGAGCGTTCGGCCACGGTGTCGAGCACCTGCATGGTGTGGGCGAAGTTGTCCTTATGGCCGCGGCCGTTGACCACTTCCACCCCGCGAAGAGCGTCCAACTCGGGCAGGATGATGGCCAGTAGGCCGGTTTGCTGTAGCAGTTCCCAGCCGATGGAGGGCTTGGGCGAACGCATTATCTTCACTAACTCGTCCTTGATGCGCTCGCCGGTGATGATTTTGATGCGCTCGGCGTTGCGGGTGATGGATTCGAGCGTTTCGGGGTAGATTGTGAACTGCAACTGTGTGGCGAAACGGATGGCGCGCATCATGCGCAGTGGGTCGTCGCTGAAGGTGATGTCGGGGTCGAGCGGAGTGCGGATGATGCGGCGAGAGATATCGCCGAGGCCGTCGTATTTATCCACCAACTCGCCGAAGGAGTCGCCGTTGACGCTGATGGCCATGGCGTTGATGGTGAAGTCGCGGCGAGCGATGTCGTCGTCGAGGGTGCCGTCCTCCACAATCGGGTTACGCGAATTGCGGTTATACGATTCGCGACGAGCGCCCACAAACTCCAATTCCATGTTGCCGGAATGGAGCTGGGCGGTGCCGTAGTTGCGGTAGACGGCAATGTTGCATTTCGGACCGATTTTGGCGGCCACCGCTTCGGCCAATTCGATGCCGGAGCCTACGGTCACAAAGTCGATGTCCTTGGAGTGGCGGCCGATGATGAGATCGCGCACGAAGCCGCCCACCACGTAGCACGGGCGGTGGATTGCATCGGCCACGGAACCAACCATGGCGAATACCGGGGACTTGAGTCGGTCGCTATAATTCATTGATTTACTGCAAATTAACAATTTCCTCGGGAGCGAGGGTTAAACATTTGGCCGGGCCGGAGGGTTGCACTACGAAGGTGTTTTCCACACCCACGGCACCAACGCCGGGGATGACGAACTTGGGCTCGACGGCGATGACATTGCCGGCTTCGAGCACGTCGCGCGAGCGAGGTGCCAACACGGGCGCTTCGTTGATGGTAATGCCCAATCCGTGGCCGATAAATCCGGCCTGATAGCGGTGGCCCATAAAGTATTGTGCCATGCCGGCTTCTTCGGCCATGGCCACGGCCATTTTGTAGAGGTCGGAAGCGGCAGCGCCGGCCACAGCAGCGTTGGCCACTGCATGGCAGATGCTGATTGACAGCGAGTTAGCTTTCACAGCCTCCGCCGAAGGCTCGCCGGCGGAGTAGCAGCGGGTCATATCGGTCATGTAGCCGTTGAAGTTGCCGTTGACGTCGACCATCACCACCGCGTTGGGGCGGATAATGGAACCGTCGGCGCCCACCGGCAGCGAGGGGCTGGCACCGGCGCCGCCCATGGCGAAGTCGTAGGGCGAGGGTGCGTCGGCATTGTCGCCGGTGAGCACGTTGCCCATGTAGATTTCCATGTCGTCGCCGCTGACACGGAACTGGCCCAAGCAGCCGCCCAAACGCAGTTCGCGCTCGATTTCGATTTGGAATTCGATGTCGGTCATGCCCTCTTGGTAGAGGTGCGGGATGCGGCGGTAAGCCTCGGTTTGCTTCACGCCGGATTCGGTTATCAGGCTGATTTCCAGTGGGGTTTTCACCGCGCGAGCGCGGCGAAGCACCGGCGAAGCGTTGCCGATTTCGCTGTCGGGGAATACCTTGCGCAGACGTTCCACCATGGAGTACGGCATCGAATCTAATTCAAGACCGATGGTGTGGGCTGCGGTGTCGCCGAGGATGGCGGTGATATCCTCCGGCTTGCGGATTTGGTGGATGTTTTCG
>JBJEKG010000119.1:0-3155 GCA_051878535.1 Muribaculaceae bacterium | reverse complement strand
TTACGTTTTTACGTTTAGTTGTCACGAATCTATGTTTTAAATGAAAGAGCCGTGTCGCCACGGATAGACGCATCATCCCTCGGATGGCACAACCGCGAGTCAAAATTGCACCTCGTGGAGCACAGCGAGCAAAAAAGCCACAGTAGAACGGGAGATTTAGCAGGAGAACAGGATGTAATGAATTGATTATCAACAATATAATACTGTTCTCCTGCTAAATCTCCTGTCCTCCTGTGAACCCTTTGCACGCTGTGTTTCTCAGACCAGACTTTTGACACAGTTTCAGGGGTGGGGCTGCAGGGCTGTTTGCTACAGGCGGGAGAGGACGGTTTCGATTAGCTGGCGGATGCCTTGCTTGTAGTTGGGGTTGGCGTTGTTGTTGTAGCGGTTGGCGATGATGGAGCACACGGTGCAGGCGCGGTGGCCGAGCAGGCGGCCTAAGCCGGCCAGCGGGGCGCTCTCCATCTCGTAGTTGGTGACGCGTTGGCCGCGGAATTCGAACGATTCAATCAGGCGGTTGAGGTCGGGGTTCGACAGCGGCAGCCGCAGTTCGCGGCCTTGCGGACCGTAGAAGCCCACGGCCGAGATGGTGTTGCCGATGTGCATGTCGTCGCCGGCGATTTGTTTCACCAAACCTTCGTCGGCGCTGACGATGTAGGGGCGTGCCCACAGCGGGTTCCAGTGGGTGTGTTGGCAGAATGCTTCCTCATACTCGAGGTCGGCCACCGAGTTGCGGCCGGCGTAGTAGTTGAGCACGCCGTCGAAGCCGAGCGACTTGGCGGCGACCACCGGGGTGCCGATGGTGATGTCAGGTTGGAGCGAGCCGGAGGTGCCGATGCGCACCATGGTGAGAGTGCGATGCTCCGAGCGCACTTCGCGGGTGGCGAAGTCGATGTTGGCCAGCGCGTCCAACTCGTTGATTACTATGTCGATATTGTCGGGGCCAATGCCGTGGCTCAGGCACATGATGGGCTGGCCGCCCACGGTGCCGCCGATGGTGTGAAATTCGCGCGAGGAAACCTCGAAGGTGCGGGTGTCGAAACATTCAGCCACCATGTTCACGCGGCCGGGGTCGCCCACCAGGATGATGCGGTCGGTGAGCTGCTCGGGCAGCAGGTGGAGGTGGAACACGGAACCGTCAGAGTTGATGATAAGTTCCGAAGGAGGGATAATTTTGTTTGCCATAGTTAGTTATGTGTTTTTCTGTAGGGTTATATTTTCAGTTGGAATCGGCCGCCGGGCAGGGCCACGATAAGGTCGTTCATTTCTAAATCCATCACGCGCGAGCTGAGGGTGGAGTAGGGGATTGACAGCTCGTTGACCATGTCGTTGAGCGACGAATCGGGGTGGAGGCGGAGGTAGTTGACGATGGTGCGTTGGTCGTTGGGCAATTGCTCGGGGTTGAAGTCGAACGACTTCTGGGTGCCTTCGGTGGCCTTAGGCTCCCAGTTCATTACTTCCAACAGGTCTTCGGCCGAGCGGATTAGGGCAGCCTTTTGGTCGGCGATGAGCTTGTTGCATCCGCGGCTGTAGCGGTCGGTGACGCGCCCGGGCACGGCTGCTACGTCGCGGCCGTAAGCGCCGGCCAGCGAGGCGGTGACTAATGCGCCGCCGTGCGAATCGCTCTCCACCACCACCGTCACGTCGCTCATGCCGGCGATGATGCGGTTGCGGGCGAGGAAGTTGCCGCGGAACACCGGCGCGTTCGAGGGGTACTCGGTGACGATGGCGCCGCCTTGGCGCACGATGCGCGCGGCCACGTCGCGGTGGTCGGCCGGGTAGATGGTGCGCATGCCGTGGGCCACTACGCCGATGGTGGGCACGTTCTCGGCCAAGGCTGCCTTGTGGGCACTGACATCGATGCCGTAGGCCAAACCGCTGATAATCACCACGTTGTCGAGCATCTTGCCTAAGTCGGCCACAAACTTGCGGGTGAAGTCGCAGCCGTAGACCGTGGCATTGCGTGTGCCCACGATGGCCACGGTGTACATGCTGTTGAGCGAGCAATCGCCGCGCCGATACAGTATCGCAGGAGCGTCCTCGCACTGCGCCAACCGCCGGCTGTAGTCATCGCTGTCGATGAAGAAAGCGTCCACGGGCGCGTTGGCCAAGAACTGCGCCTCGGTTTCGGCCCACGCCAACATCCGCTTGCGCTCGCTGTCGCTGCAGAAGCTGCGCGTGCCGCCGATGAGCTGCCACAATTCAGCCTGCGGCAAGTCGAAATAGCGGTCCACGCCTCCCACGGCCTCCAATATCCGGTGCAAATCCACTGCGCTGAGGCCCTTGATTTGCGACAAGGCCAACTGCCGCACTGTTGCGTAGTTCATACTCATGGCGCCAAGTATTTTTCAAATTGAGAGAACAGTACTTCGCCGCGCGAGAGGCGGCCGTCGACCAGCGTGGCCACCTCCACCCGTGCCTTCACCACCAATTCATCATCCACAGTGTAGATGTCTTGGTAGAACACGAACAGCGGCCCGCGCCTTCCCACGGCCAACTTGCTCACCATCCGGTCGCCCAAGCCCAACGGCTTGCGGTACTCGACCTCGATGCGCGACAACACCGGGTCGACGCCCCGCGAGTGCATCTCGCGAAACGTCATTCCCGCCCACTCGCAAAACTCATGGCGAGTGTGCTCCAAATAATGAAGGTAGTTGGCATTATTCACTATGCCCTCGGCATCGACCTCATAGTCGCGCACCTTCATCGGCAATTCAAATATATAGTCAGGATGTCCTAATATCATTTCCAAAAAATTGAACCACAAATATAGCAAATTTTTCCCAAATACCCACCACCCACCAAAAAAAATTCCAAAAAAAGCGCCAAAACCGCCCCCATTCCAATAATTATTACTAACTTTGCACTTAGGTCGGACATCAAAGTCCGCCACCACAGCTGATGGATGATACATTGCAAAACCGACAAACCTTCTTCGTGATGATGGCCATCACCAAGGGCGCGCAGAAGTTAGGCATTCCCGAGCAAGAAATGTACAGCAGGCTCAAGCAGCAAGGGCTTGTGCACAACCGCCTGTTCCGCTACTACGATCAGCTCCACACCCAGAGCCAACAATACGTAGCCGACGACATAGTAGAAACCCTCCTCAACTGGGAGGCCGCCTCACCCCAACCGACAGAATGATATACTCATGC
>JBJEKG010000118.1:0-3157 GCA_051878535.1 Muribaculaceae bacterium | reverse complement strand
CGTGTTGGACGCCTCGTTCCTCAACCTCTGCTTCATCCGGCGCAAGATGCCGCTGACACAGGTGGCCATCGGCAATAACTTGCTGATATACGACTGGATAACCGACTTGGTGAAGCTCAACCGCAGCTTCATCGTCAAGCGCGACGTGCGCTTGGTCGATGCCCTCGAAGCCGCTCGCCATCTCTCGGCCTACATCCACTACGCCGTCAACACCCGCGGCGAATCCGTGTGGATTGCCCAGCGCGAAGGCCGCGCCAAAGATAGCAACGACCTCACCCAAGAAAGCCTCATCAAGATGGTTGGCTTATCGCCTGAAGCTGATACTCGTGCTAACGTGCTTAGTGCCAACCTCTTACCTGTAGCCATCTCCTACGAATACGACCCCAACGACTACCTGAAAGTGCGCGAGTTCCTGCTGCGCCGTCGCGACCCCAACTTCAAGAAATCGCAGCACGACGACCTGCTGAGCATGGAAACCGGTCTGCTTGGCCGCAAGGGTAGGGTGCATTTCCGCTTCGGCCGCTGCATCAACCGCGACTTGGAGCAGAGCGGCGTCACCAGCCGTTTGGAAGTCGTGCGCCAAGCTTGTCACCTGATTGACAACACTATACACAGCGGCTACGAGATTTTCCCGTGCAATTATATCGCCTACGATGAGGTGGAAGGCGGCAAACGCTTCGCCGACCACTACACCGCCGAGGATGTGGAGCAATTCGACCACTATATCGCCGCTCAATTGGAGCGCGTGAATGTGGAAAACATCACCGACGACGAACGAGCCTATATGCGCACGATGATGCTCACCATGTATGCTAATCCGCTGAAAAATAAGCTATTGGCTACTGAAAAATAACCTTCACCGCTATGCGCATCTCTCTGCTCACCCTGCTTCCGGCCTTGGTGATATGCGTTGTGGTCGACCTCGCCGTTTGGTGGGTGATGCGACGCTTGGCCGTTGGCGATAAATGGCGCAAAGCCGATATTGCGATGCTGATTATCAGCGCATTATCGGTGTTGTTTGTGGTGTGCGTACCCAAGAAAATGTGCGGCGACACCATGCTGACGGTGCTCACCTACTTGGTGTTCTTCATCATCAGCCAATATTTGGCCAAAATTTTGGCCTTGGTGGCCGCTATACCGCTGATATGGACGCGCTTGCGCACCACTGCGCTACGCTGGCTTCCGTTGGCCGTTGGCGCATTAGTGTTCGGCTCGATGTGGTGGGGTTCGTTCGTGACTCGTTACAGCATCGATGTGCATACAGAGGAGCTGCCGATAGCCACCTTGCCGCCATCGTTCGAGGACTATAAGATAGTGCAAATCAGCGACATACACATCTCCTCATTCGGCACCGACACCACCTACATATCCGAGGTGGTCGACCGCGTGAACGAGCTGCACGCCGACCTCATCGTCTTCACCGGCGACATCGTCACACGCAAAACCGACGAACTACCGCCGTTCGTGACGACCTTGGCGCGCCTCTCCGCACCCGATGGCGTGTTGGCCGTGAAAGGCAACCACGACTACGGCAATTACTGCAACTGGCCATCCGAAGCAGCGCATCAGCATAACAATCAGCAACTTGACTCGCTCTTCGAGACCATGCACTGGCACCTCCTCTCCAACGAAACCGACACCATTCGCCGCAGCCACGACTTCATCACCGTCACCGGCGTGCAGTATGAAAATATGTTTGCCGAAGCCGGCACTTTCACCGCCTCCCTGTCCAAGGCAATCGATGTAACCGCCGCAAAATCAGCAGGTTGCCACATCCTGCTCTACCACAGTCCGGAAGAATGGCTGCCGGAGATTGTGCCCACTGATGCCTTCGCCCTCACCCTGAGTGGCCACACCCACGCCATGCAGATGGAAGTGTTCGGGCTTACACCCGCCGCCTTCCGCTACGACTTTCCCGCCGGCCTCTACCGGCGTGGCGGCTCATATTTATACGTGAACCGCGGCATCGGCACCGTCGGCTTCCCCTCGCGAGTGGGTTGCACCCCGGAAATTACTGTTATCACCCTTAAATCCAAATAGTTATGGCCGACATCATTGAAATTGCCGCACGGCACCTCAATTTGCCGGTGAACAAGGTGCGAGCCACCGCCCAGTTGCTCGCATCGGGCGCGACCATACCATTCATAAGCCGTTACCGCAAGGAGGTCACCGGCAACCTTAACGAGATAGAAATCAACAATATACAGCTGGAAATCGAGCGTCTCAGCCGCTTGGAAGAGCGCCGCGATACCATCCTGCAAGCCATCGAAGAACAAGGCAAACTCACCGACGAGCTCCGTCAACGCATCGCCGAGGCCGAAACTGCTGCCGCCCTCGAGGACGTGTACCTGCCCTTCCGCCCCAAGCGCCGCACGCGTGCTTCGATAGCGCGTGACCGCGGCCTCGAACCGTTGGCGCGCATGCTCATGTCGGCCACAGGCGTGGCAGAACCCGACGCGGCCGCAGCCCGCTTCGTCAAAGGCGAAGTGGCCACCGCCGCCGATGCCTTGGCCGGCGCCAAGGACATCATCGCCGAGTGGGTGTCGGAATCCGTCCCCGCCCGCAACGCGGTGCGCAACCGCCTCGCTCGCGAGGCTGTGGTGCACGCTTCCCTCAACCCTAAAGCCGATGACCAAGACAAGATAAATACCTTCCGCGCATACTCTTCGTTCTCCCACCCGATGCGCTCCATCGCCTCGCACCAATACTTGGCGCTGCAACGCGGCCAGGCTGAAGGTGTGCTTCGCCTGTCGGTGGAAATCGACGACGACCGAGCCATCGAAGAGGTGGAACGCCGCACCGTAAAGCGTTCTGCATCAGATGCTTCGCGCCGATTGGTGAGCGAGGCCGTGGCCGACGGTTACCGCCGCCTGCTGCGCCCGCAAATAGAGACGGAGGTCGACGCTCAGTGGCGCGAAACCGCCGAGAAGGCCGCTATCGCCATCTTCTCCGACAACCTGCGCCAACTGCTACTTGCCTCACCCCTGCGCGGGCGCAACGTGCTGGCCATCGACCCCGGCTACCGCACCGGTTGCAAGGTGGTGGCCCTCGACAGCAATGGCGACCTGTTGGCCGACGACGTAATCTACCCCAACGAACCCACGCGCGACACCGTGGCCGCCATGCGCACCCTCATGCGCCTTATCGACGAGTACGA
>JBJEKG010000117.1:0-3169 GCA_051878535.1 Muribaculaceae bacterium | reverse complement strand
AGGCCGACTGACCGACCTGACCATCACCTTGGTGGGCGACCTCAAATACGGTCGCACGGTGCACTCCATGCTCATGGCCATGAAGTACTTCAAGCCGCGGTTCAACTTCGTGGCCTCGCACGAATTAGCCATGCCGCAGGAGTACAAGGAGTTCTGCCGCGCCGAGGGCATCGAGTTTACCGAAACCACCGACTTCTCGCCCGAGGTAATCAACTCTTCCGACATTATATATATGACGCGCGTGCAGCGCGAGCGCTTCTCCGACCCATTGGAGTACGAGCGCGTGAAAGACCTCTACGCCTTGCACAACGCCATGCTGGCCAACTCGCGCGACAACCTGCGCATCCTCCACCCGCTGCCACGTGTGAACGAAATCGACGTGGACGTGGACGACAATCCCAAAGCATATTATTTCGAACAAGCCCGCAACGGCCTGTTTGCTCGCCAAGCAATCATCACCCGCGCCCTCGGCATTAATCCCTTTGAGTTATGAGCCAACAAAAGACTGAACTCGCCGTGGCCGCCTTGCAGCACGGCACCGTTATCGACCATATCCCCTCGGCCGCCGTTTTCCAGGTGGTGAAAATCCTCGGATTAGAGTACACCGACCACGCTGTGACCATCGGCGCCAACTTGGCCAGCGCCAAGCTCGGCTCAAAGGGCATCGTGAAGGTGGCCGACATGTTCTTCGACGAAGCCGCACTCAACCGCATCGCGCTGATTGCCCCCTCGGCCGTGGTGAACATCATCCGCAACTACGAGGTGGTGGAGAAACGTCCGGTGGCGCTGCCCGACACCATCGTGGGCATCGTCAAGTGCAATAATCCCAAGTGTATCACCAACAACGAGCCTATGCACACCAAGTTCGACGTGGTGTCGCGTCAGCCCGTTATCATCCGCTGCCATTACTGCAACCACGCCGTAAGCGGCGCCGATGCCAAGACTCTGTGATATGAAGCATTCGTGGAAACCGGGCACCATGCTCAACCCGCTGCCGGCGGTGTTGGTGAGCTGCGGCACTGCCGAGCGCTCCAACCTCATTACCGTGGCGTGGGTGGGCACCATTTGCACCAACCCGCCGATGCTTTACATCTCCGTGCGCCCCGAGCGCTTCTCCTACAATCTGATTAAGGAGCAGATGGAGTTTACCGTGAACCTCACCACCGCCGCCATGGCCAAGGCCGTGGACTGGTGCGGGGTGCGCTCCGGAGCTGATTTCGACAAGTGGAAAGAGACCGGATTGACGCCCGAAGCGGGTGTGGCCGTGACCTGCCCCTCGGTGAAGGAATCGCCGCTGAGCATCGAATGCAAGGTGAGGCAAATCATAGCCTTAGGCAGCCACGACATGTTCATCGCCGACGTGGTGAACGTGTTGGCCGACGATTCGCTCATCGACGCCGACACCGGCGCCTTCCACCTCGACAGCGCCAACCTGCTCACCTACTCCCACGGCCAATACAACGCCACCGGCGAGCCGTTGGGCCATTTCGGATTCTCCGTGAAAAAGAAAAAGTGACTACTAACCCATAAACTATCTAACTAACCCCTAATTCCCCTATCTATGGAAAAGGACACCAAGCTCTTTGAACTGATCGAACAAGAGCACCAACGTCAACGCTTAGGCATCGAACTCATCGCCTCCGAAAACTTCGTGAGCGACCAAGTGATGCGCGCCATGGGCTCATGCCTCACCAACAAGTACGCTGAAGGCTACCCCGGCCACCGCTACTACGGCGGCTGCGAGGTGGTGGACATCGTGGAAGACCTCTGCCGCGACCGCATCAAACAGCTCTTCGGCGCTGAATATGCCAACGTGCAACCGCACTCGGGCGCCCAAGCCAACATGGCCGTGTTCATGGCTTGCATGAAACCCGGCGACACCTTCATGGGCCTGAACTTGGCCCACGGCGGCCACCTCTCGCACGGCAGCCCCGTGAACTTCTCCGGCCTTGTGTTCAACGCTGTGGAATACAACGTTGACGCCGAAACCGGCCTGGTGGACTACGACCACATGGAACGCACCGCCATGGAAGTGAAGCCCAAACTCATCGTGGGCGGCGCCAGCGCTTACTCCCGCGAATGGGACTACGCTCGCATGCGCAAAATCGCCGACGCTTGCGGCGCCATCCTCATGGTCGACATGGCTCACCCCGCCGGCCTGATTGCCGCCGGTTTGCTCGACAACCCGCTGAAATATGCCCACATCGTCACCTCCACCACCCACAAAACCTTGCGCGGTCCGCGTGGCGGTATCATCCTCATGGGCAAGGACTTCGAAAATCCTTGGGGCAAGACCACCCCGAAGGGCCAAATCAAGATGATGTCGCAGCTGTTGGATTCCGCCGTGTTCCCCGGCGTGCAAGGCGGCCCGCTGGAACACGTCATCGCCGCTAAGGCCGTGGCATTCGGCGAAGCCCTCCAACCTGCGTTCAAGGAATACCAAACCCAAGTGCGCGCCAACGCTCGCGTTATGGCCAAAGCCCTCACCGACCTCGGCTACAAGGTAGTATCCGGTGGCACTGACAACCACTGCATCCTCGTGGACCTCCGCACCAAATTCCCCGAACTGACCGGTAAGGTGGCCGAACGTGTGTTGGTGGAAGCTCACATCACCGCCAACAAGAATATGGTGCCGTTCGACTCGCGTTCGCCCTTCCAAACCTCCGGTATCCGCCTCGGCACTCCGGCCATCACCACTCGCGGCGCCAAAGAGCCGCTGATGGGTCAAATCGTGGAACTCATCGACCACGTGCTCTCCGCTCCCGAAGATGCTCAACGCATCGCCCAAGTGCGCGAGAAAGTGAACACCATCATGGCCGAATACCCGATGTTCGCCTGGTAATCGTCAATGCCAACGACACATATAATAATAGTTGCTGCCGGCAGCGGCTCCCGATTCGGGAGTCCGCTGCCCAAGCAATTTTGTGAGCTGCGAGGGCTTCCGGTGGTGATGCACGCCATCAATGCCTTGCGCCGCAGCTTGCCCGATGCCTCGTGTGCCATTGTGCTCGCGGCCGACCGTGTGGACTTCTGGCACGAGCTGTGCCGGCAGCACCGCTTCGATTCGCCCGCGGTGGTTGTGGGCGGCGACACACGCTGGCAGTCGGTCCGCAATGCCTTGGACGCCGCGCCGGCCGATACCGAAGTGGTAGCCATCCACGATGGAGCA
>JBJEKG010000116.1:0-3174 GCA_051878535.1 Muribaculaceae bacterium | reverse complement strand
CACTGCCATTCAATTCCGTTTGCTCAACCGCAGCAAGGGGCAGGCGATGTGGAGCCCGCGCGCACAGAGCGACCGCACCAAATATTCGCAGATGTGGCGCGACACGTTGGAAAATATGCCTAACCTGTATATGTGGCAAGACAACGTCAACGAGCTGATTATCAACGATATGCGTGTGGAAGGCGTCCGCACGGTCGAAGGTGCTGAATTCCGTGCCAAGGCTGTTGTGCTCACCGCCGGAACCTTTCTCAACGGCTTGATGCACATCGGTCGCACAATGTTCCAAGGTGGTCGCATCTCCGAACCGGCCGCCCACGGCATCACCGAACAGCTCAAGGCACTCGGATTCGTAACTGATCGCATGAAAACCGGTACACCCGTTCGCATCGACGGCCGCAGCATCCACTGGGAACAGACCACCCCACAGCCCGGCGACAACGATTTCCACAAGTTCTCGTTCCTGCCGGAAATCCATCGCGAACTCAAACAACGCGACTGCTATACAGTCTACACCTCCACCGAAACTCACGATGTACTGCGCAGCGGCCTGAAAGATTCACCACTTTACAATGGCCAAATCCAAAGCATCGGCCCACGCTACTGCCCGTCCATCGAGACAAAGATCGTGACCTTTGCCGACAAAACAGAGCACCAACTTTTCCTCGAACCGGAAGGCGAAACCACTCAGGAGTTCTACCTCAACGGATTCTCCTCATCGCTTCCGATGATGGTGCAGATTGAAGCGTTGCACACTATCCCGGCGCTGAAAGATGTGCAAATCTACCGTCCCGGTTACGCCATCGAATACGACTTCTTCGACCCGCGCCAACTTCACCACACCCTCGAAACTCGCCTCGTCCGCAACCTCTATTTCGCAGGACAAGTGAACGGTACCACCGGTTACGAGGAGGCCGCAGGGCAAGGCCTCGTGGCCGGCGTGAATGCTGCCCTCCGCGTACAAGGCAAAGAGGAATTCACCCTGCAACGTGACGAAGCTTACATCGGTGTGCTTATCGACGACCTTGTCACTAAGGGTGTCGACGAGCCGTACCGCATGTTCACCTCGCGAGCCGAGTACCGCATTCTCCTCCGCCAAGATGATGCCGATATGCGCCTCACTCCGCGAGGCTACGCTATCAGTCTTGCCACCGAAGAACGCTTCCAACTGATGGAAGAAAAGCGCCAACTGCGCGACCAAATCCTCGAGCTTCTTCAGACCACCTCGGTGAAACCGCAACAAGTTGTAGCTTTGCTCGAGAGCATCGGAAGTGCACCACTGCAACAGACACAGAAAGCCGTTGATCTCGTCGCTCGTCCCAGTGTCACAATCGATATGCTTGCTAACTGCATCGAAGAACTCGCTGCGCTCATAGCCGCACTACCCGAAAATCGTCGCGAAGAAATCGTCGAGGCCGCCGAAATTTTAATCAAATATCGTGGCTACATCGAACGCGAACATGCCAACGTCGAAAAGTTGCATCGCCTCGAGAACGTGAAGATACCGAACAATATCGATTACTCCACCGTTACAGCACTGAGCACCGAGGCGCGCCAAAAACTCGAAAAGCAGCGCCCCTCAACCCTCGGACAAGCTTCGCGCATCCCCGGCGTCTCGCCCAGCGATGTCAACATCCTTCTGTTACTCATGAATCGTTAACCACTGTTCCACGTGGAACAAATACACACTCAAATAGCAAATAATCAAACACTTAACCATAGTCTGAAAAATGGAATACATCAAATCGAAAATCCGCGACGTGGTCGACTTTCCCACCAAGGGGGTCATCTTCAAGGACCTCACCACCGCCTTCAAAGACCCGCGCGCTCTCCACATCATCGGCTGGGATCTCTCCCAACTCTACCGCGATAAAGGTGTCACCAAAGTCGTTGGCATCGAATCCCGCGGCTTCATCGGCGGTTCTATCCTCGCCTTCGAACTCGGCGCCGGTTTCGTACCCGCTCGCAAACCCGGCAAACTGCCCGCCGACACCGTCAGCCAATCTTACGCCAAAGAATACGGCACCGACACCATCGAAATGCACCGCGACGCCATCACCGAAGATGACATCGTGGTAATCCACGACGACGTGCTCGCCACAGGCGGTACTATGCTCGCCGCTTACAACTTGGTGAAGAGCTTCAACCCCAAGAAAATCTACATCAACTTCATTATTGAAATCTCCGCCCTCGGCGGTCGCAAAAACCTCCCCGAAGGCGTCGACGTCACCTCGTTGATAACATACTAATCCACCCCTTGTGGCCCATACGCGAAGTACGAACCAACGACCCACTCGTTCTTTCGTACTTCGCTCGTATCACCCCCTCCGCTATCTCACGCAGATTTTGCAATTTTTCAGAGCGAAGCAAAAAGAAATCCTGTCCTCCTGTTAAATCTCCTGTCCTCCTGTGAATCCTCCCACCGCTTTCTCACGCAGATTTTGCAGATTTTTCAGAGCGAAGCAAAAAAGAAATCCTGTCCTCCTGTTAAATCTCCTGTCCTCCTGTGAATCCTCCCACCGCTTTCTCACGCAGATTTTGCAGATTTTTCAGAGCGAAGCATAAAAGAAATGATGTTCTTCCGTGAACCCTCGCCACCCGCATAACTAATTAAGGATATGTCATTGCAAGATAAACCCGAAGCACTCCGCGAAAAGGTGTCGTTCCTGCCCGACACCCCCGGCGTTTACACCTATTACGATGCCAAAGGCACCGTTATCTACGTGGGCAAGGCCAAAAACTTGCGCCGTCGAGTGTCGTCGTATTTCAATCGCGAACACCCCGTGTTGCGCACAAACCTGTTGGTGCGCGCCATCGCCGACATGTCGTACATCGTCGTCCCCACCGAAAACGATGCCCTCAACCTCGAAAACGCCCTCATCAAAGAGCACCGCCCGCGCTACAATGTCCTGCTTAAAGACGACAAATCCTACCCCTGGATTGCCGTCACCAACGAGATGTATCCCCGAGTGTTCATCACCCACCACTACCTCCGCGACGGCTCCAAATACTTCGGCCCGTATACCAACCAAGCCGTGGCCAAAACCATCGTCGAACTCATCCGCCAAATCTACCCCCTGCGCACCTGCCGCCTCCCCATCACCCCCGAATACCTCAGCCGCGGCGCCGGCCACCTCTGCTTGCAGTACCATATCAAACGTTGCCAAGGCTGTTGCA
>JBJEKG010000115.1:0-16369 GCA_051878535.1 Muribaculaceae bacterium | reverse complement strand
CCGCCTCCACTCCGATTGAAGTGCCCGAAAACCTCTACATCATGGGCGAAGTATTCGGTAGCAAACTGCACTACCCCGACTTCATCACCATGGAGAAGGAAGGCAACAAGTTCACATACTCCGGTGTGGTTGACGACTCCCAGCTAAACTTCTTCGTTTTCACCACTAATAACGAAAGCGATATATCAGCCAAGTCCAACGCCCTCCACACCGCCGAACAAAACGTGGCCGTAGACAACACCTACGAACTCATACAAGGCTACGAAACGATGCTAATCGCCGAAGGCTCGTACACCCTCACCGTGACCTACTACGACTACCGCATCGAGCTGACCATCACCAACTACGACAGCTCCGTGCTCGACATCACCAACGATGCCGCCTCTCCCGTTGAATACTTCAACCTGCAAGGTGTTCGCGTAGCTGAACCCACCTCCGGCGCCCTCTACATCGTGCGCCAAGGCAACACCGTGACCAAACGCGCATTCTAATCCCCATCCTCCATACTGCAAATCGGGGCTGCCGTTGGGCAGCCCCGATTTAGCATATCTCCACCAGCCAATCAGCGCCAATCAATACCAATTGGCGCAAAATGGCGTTGATTGGCGTTGATTGGCGCTAAAATGGCGCTAAAATGGCGCTAAAATGGCGCTAAAATGGCGCTAATTGGCGCTAAAGTGAAGAAAAGGGACTAATTAGGAAAAGTGTCCAGCTAAGGTGGCATCGCCTAATCATATCAATAGATAGCTGTATGTCAGGCATTTAGCTGTTAGCGCAGCGCCCATTTACCACCTCTTGGCGAGCCTATTCGAGTTAGTTTTCCCGATTCCTTTAGAGACTTGATTGTTCTATCGATGTTTCTGCGCGACAGACCGGTTGCCTGAACTAATTCCCTAATTGTTACCATGTTATTACCGGCAATTAGCGCCAAAATACGCTCAGCGAGGGTCAAATCAACTTCAATGGGGTTATTTGATGTTGATTGGTCCTGCGTGATTTTGACTGGAAGTTCAAATACCACTTCTGACTTAGTGATGTCGCTTTCAATTGAGACTGCACAGCCGGTGAGATTCTTCCAATTGAGAATTTTGTCGATACCATATCCGGCGTTCTCCGAAAGTTTAGCAAGCTTAAAGAAGCGGAGCATATTTGGATTGCGCGGCTGAGACACTATGGTCTGTCCTAATAGATTAAGATCCACCGGGAAACTGCCGGGATTTTGCAATTGTATCGTAGTATCGAAGACCCTGACAGTGGAATGTATCTCACTAAAATAATCGGCATGAGCCAACATATTTACAAGGGCCTCTCTGATGCAATAAAGTTTGGTATTGTCATCCGGTGCAATACCATCAGGCCGCGGAGAGTAAGGGTTATCAATTCGCGTCCTCAACCGTTGAAAGATTATTTTAAAATATTCCCAAACATTTTCCTGCTCTTGAATACGGAAAGTGTATCTTGTAGTTGCATTATGTGCAGACGTACCGGGAATTTCTAAATAATCAATGTGAAAATCGGGATTAAAGCGAAGAATTGCATCAATATTACCGAACATTAATAGTCCGCCAACCGATAGTAAGCCATTCGACATTATGCCGGTTTTGACAGCAAACTCTGCGTCCGAAAGGGTATTATATGACAAATCAGGATTAAACGTTCGTAAATACGAACGATAATCCTGAAACGAGTTTTGGTTGATATCATTATAACAAGAAGCAAAAACAGCCTCATTTGATTTCTTACCAAAAGCCTGGTCACGTTGCATAGCTCGTACTTCAAATTCAGTGGCGCGTTGATCACCACTGCCTAACCTAATATAGGAATTATAAGGCGTCCCTATGTATACCGGTTTGTATTCCGACATAGGAATGTAAAAAGCTAAGACAATCTTACCGTCAAATTCAAACTTAGCCGGCTGAACTGATATGCGCTGATTAAACTTTCCGCTTGAACGCAGCACATTAACAAAATCCTGCTCCAACTTTTCGGGATGTTCAACGCCTTGAATTTCGAAGATGGATTTTCCGGCACTCTTTGCTTCCTTAATACCAAAAATAATCCATCCCCCGGAAGTATTGGAGAAAGCACTAACTGTTTCCCAAGCGCTCTTAGGAATATCATTTTTTGCCTCTTTAACTTCGAAGTCTTTCCATTCAATACCGTTTAAACGGCTTAGCAGTTCGTCCTTTGTCATACTTAATATCATTATTTTGCAAAATTACAAAATAATCTTCAAATAATGAAACTTAAAAAGAGTAATACCAAAGATTTTTTCAGAGCGTTTTATTATGAATGGGTAAAATAATGCAATAGAAGTAGCTTTGACAGGTGGGGATTAGTGCTGTTTGGGGGATTTGGTAGCCGATTTTGGAGAAGGCGGCGGAGTAGTCGGCGGGGGGCTCCGTGCGATAGCGGTTCTTGACACCCGGCGCAGCCGTAACCACCACATCCTGAAGATGTTGCGAAGTGGTATCGACCTGCGCCGAAGCGCCGGAATAAGTGAATATCAGTAGGCTGATTATGAGGGATAATTGCTTCATATCGGTAATTTTTTGCAAAGGTAGAAAAATTCCGGAAATCGTGGGCGAGGAGGTGCAAAAAATGTTAAGGGGCAAGGTGGCGCACCCGAAGGGGATGGGGAAGGAATGGGCGAGCAGGTGCAAAAAGACTGCGCGCGGAGGCGACCGATGCCTGTGGAGGAAATTGGCGGCAGTTTATGCTTAATTTTTGTAGCTGATTTATAAAATATGTTAATTCTTTGGGGTGAGTGATTGATTCTTGAAAAAAATTATATAAATTTGTGGTTGATTAGCACGGAGTGTGCCTTGTTGTTACCTTGAATCTAAATTCATTAGTGATGATGATGTGTGTAATGTGCTGATTTGCAGACCTTACGACTGAATAATTATTAACCTTGAATACCAACCAATTATGTAATTATGAAAAAACAGCTATTTTTACTGTTATTTTCTGTCTTGGCGCTCGTGGGACAAGCCCGCGTGGTGACAGGTACGGTTATTCAAGCATCGGATGGTGAACCTGTGATTGGTGGCTCTGTCACCATTAAGGGCGTTGCCGGCGGTGTTGTGACCGACTACGACGGAAAATATTCGATTGATGTACCGAATGATGCATCAGTGCTCTGCTTCTCTTTTGTAGGCCTTAAATCACAAGAGATTAAAGTTGGCTCGCAAAGTGTGATTGACGTGGTGTTGGAAGACGACACCGAACTGCTCGACGAAGTTGTGGTAACCGCTATGGGTCAATCGCAACAGAAGTCGAAACTTAACTTCTCCGTACAAGAGCTGAATAGCGACGACGTAACCGCCGGTTCAAGTTCCAACTTTGTGAACACCTTGCAAGGTAAGGTGGCCGGTGTGCAAGTGTCGATGGCCGGTGGCTCGCCCAACTCGGCCTCGCAGATTGTGATTCGCGCCATTTCTTCGATTAACCCCTCGCAAAGCAACGAGCCGCTGTTCGTAATCGACGGCATGCCCGTGCGCGGCGGTGCTTCCTCCATTTCCGATATCAACCCCAACGACATCGAGAGCATGTCGGTGCTCAAAGGCGCAGCCGCATCGGCACTGTACGGCCAGGAAGGTGCCAACGGTGTAATCCTCATTACCACCAAGAGCGGTAAGAACGGCAAGGTGGAAGTGAACGCTTCCGCTTCGTTGGAAATCTCCAACACTGCCCACATGCCGGCTATGCAACGCACCTTCAAAGGCGGTTCGAACGGCTTCTACGTGACCAACGCCAACGGTGGCTGGGGCCCGCGTATGGACGCAACCGACACCTATTATGATAATGTAGGCAACTTCCTCGGCACCGGCTTCATGCAGAAGTACGACATGTCGCTCTCGGGCGGTAACGACCTCTTCTCGGCTTACGCTTCCGTAAACTACATGAGCAACAAAGGTATTGTGCCTCAGGACTATAAGAACCGCATGGGTATCTTCGTCAAAGGCGAGTTCAATCCCTCGTCGACAGTGAAGGTGCTGATGTCGGCCAACTATATCGACAACACTTCGCGCGGCTTCGGCAACTCGATGTCGACCATCTACGGCTGGGCCATCAACCGCGATATGTCGGACTACCGCCTCAACAACGGCCTGCCCAACTGGGGCTGCCGCTACGACGACTGGGATATCCTCACCGATGCCGAAAAGCTCGGCGCCACCCTCTCGCCTTACTACGGTCGCTACATGGACGAAAGCAAAACCGAAGGCCAACGCGTTATCTTGAACGCCTCTCTGCAATGGCAACCCATTAAGAACCTGACCCTTACCGCCAAGTTCGCTTACGATAAGAGCTGGTCGACCTACAACTCTATGACCGTGCCCCGCTATGCTTCCGACGAATTCAAATTCGACGACAGCGGCAACACCATCGCCGGCTACGACGAAGACGGCAACGTAATCCTCGGCAACGGTTCCATCACCTCGTGGTACGGCCGCATGGGCACTTACGATTTCGACACCTCCCGCGGCCAACGTCTCACCGTGCAAGGTTTGGCCAACTACCTGTGGCCCATCAACGAAGACTTCAGCGTGAACTTCTTCCTCGGCGGTGAATACACCGAAAGCCACGGCATCAGCGGCTCCTTCGGCGGTAAGCACTTCATGTTGGAAGGCGACTTCTACTCCTTCAACAACCTCGACCCGGACATCTTCTCGCTGGCCGACAACTCCATGAGCCGCAGCGAAAGCAATAAGTACGGCTACTTCGGCGAAGTACGCTTCGACTATCGCAGCGTGATTCAACTCTCCGCCACCGGCCGTTTGGACGGTTCTTCCACGTTCAAGCAGATGGAAACTCCTCACTACTTCTATCCCTCGTTCACCGGCGGTATCATCTTCTCCGAACTGTTCCACCTGCAAAGCCCGGTATTCAGCTACGGTAAGATTCGCGGTAACTACGCCAAGGTAGGTAAGGACGCACCCGCCAACCAATTCGACCTCAAGTACAAGCAATGGCTCACCATCCCCGACAGCGGCTTCGCCGTGAACCCGGGTATGTCGCGCGCCACCACCCTCGACCCCGAAATGACCTCCACTTGGGAAATCGGTGCCGACCTGCGCTTCTTCAACAACCGCACTCGTCTCGACCTCGCTTACTATAACACCACCGTCGACAACCAAATCGTAGTGGTATACGTATCGCCCACCTCCGGTACCATTCTGCAAACCCGCAACGAAGGTTCTATCCGCAACGAAGGTATCGAAGCTACCCTCCACCAAGACATCTTCCGCACCAAGGACTTCGAATGGACCGCTTACCTTAACTTCTCGCTCAACCGCGGCAAGATGATTTCGCTGCCCGACGGCGTTTCGTACATCGCCAACGGCACCAGCCAGTACAGCGACATCTACACCACCTGCTACTTGGGTGAATCCACCACCGGTATCGTCGGCACCGACTACCTGCGCAACGAAGCCGGCCAAGTGCTGGTGGACGAAAACGGCTACCCCCGCATCTCGCCCGACAAGTACAACTACCTCGGCAACCGCGAGCCCGACTTCCTGCTCGGCCTCGGCTCCAACTTCCGCTGGAAAGACCTCTCCTTGTCGTTCTTGGTTGACGGCCGCGTTGGCGGTAAAGTAGCCAACTTGACCGTGCGCGGTTTGATGAGCAACGGTATGTCGGAATACATCGCTCAATACCGCAACCACAAAGTAGTGTTCGACGGCGTAGTAGAACAGCCCGACGGCACCTACGTTCAAAACACCACCCCCGTAATCCTCGACCAACAGACCTACTCCAACTACATCGGCGGCGTGGCCTCCAACTTCATCGAAGACGGCAGCTACCTCCGTTTGAGCTACGTAACCGTAGGTTATGACTTCTCCAACTTGCTGAAACGCTTCGGCTCGGCCAACCCCATCAAAGGCCTGCGCGCCTCCATCACCGGCCGCAACCTGTTGCTGCTCACCAAGTACACCGGCTGCGACCCGCAGGTAATGCCCGGCGCTGTCAATGGTACAGGCGCCATGGGTATCGACTACTACAGCGTGCCCTCCACCCGCAGCTTCAACTTCAACCTTAACGTAACCTTCTGAGAAACATGACTATGAACAAGATAAAAGCAATTGCAGTAGCTCTGCTGGCCGGCGTCTGCCTCTCGGGTTGCGACGACGCTCTCAAAGACAACGTCAATCCCGACCAGGCTCACAACACCACCGCCGACCTCGGTATCGCGCCGCTGATCTTCTTTGCCGAACAAGAGGTGTACGACCACGCTGAATACGGTATCTACCTGTCGCAGTGCATCACCACCATGGGCAAAGCCGAAAAAGGCGACCGCACATATAAATATGGTTGGGGCAACTTCCTCACCATGCAACGCCACCCGCAATGGCGTCGCCACTTCTACGATGTGGGCGTCAACGCCAACGACCTCATCAAGAACTCCCAAGCGCTCAACTCGCCCAACTACGAGCTCATCGCCCGCACCTTGGTGCTGATGTCCACTCAGCTATGTACCGACATGTTCGGCGACATGCCCCGCTCGGAAGCTTACCAAAGCAACTCGCCCCACTACGACACTCAAGCCTCAATCTACGCTTGGATGTTCCAAGAAATCGACGACCTGCTGGCCATGTACAACGACCCCGCTATCGTCAACTCCGAAAACAACCGCGCCATCGGCCAAGACCGCGACCGCATCTATGCCGGCGACCTCAACAAGTGGAAAGGCCTCGTGTTAGCTATCAAAGCCCGCCTGTTGGTGCGCAATCTGCCTAACATCGACCGCTCCGCCGCCACCTGCCAACAAATCATCGACGCAGCCGATGCCGCCATCAACTGCTGGCGCTCGGGCGACTTGCTCTACGGCACCTGGTTCGGCAACGAGCCTCGCTACAACTTCGACGGCGGCACCGCCGGCAAGAGCGCCGTTTGGAGCCCCGGCTCGCCCCGTTTCGACACTTGGCAATCTTACGGCAACAACCTCGACGCCGCCGTGCCCTCCAAGTTCTTCGTACAAGACCTCTTGGGCGTATGCAACCCCGGCAAAGAATCCACTCAAGGTGTGTGGAATATGAAGACCGGCTTCGGTGCCGACCCCCGTCTGTCGCTGCTGTTCCAACCCGCCGAAGGCCCCATCTCCGCTTCCAACGAGGCAAAGAAGACCATGCTCCGCTATTTGGAAAACAATATCGGTGCCGGTCAAGCATTCAAGCAAGCTAACTACCCCAACCTCTACTGCGGTGCTTACGCTGCCGCCGCCGACTGCTACAATGTCCTCTTTACCATGGAAGAGCTCTACTTCATCAAAGCCGAGGCTCTCTACTGGAAAGGCGACCACGTGCAGGCTTGCGCCATAGCTAAGGAAGCTACCGAAATGAACATCCAACGTCACCTCGACCGCTACCTGCTCGACAACGGCGGTGTATACCCCTACACCAACAATATGCCCGGCGCTGCCGGCGAACAATGGTGGCCGCTCTACGTCAACGCATTCCTCAACAATGAGGACGGCGCCGACGGCCGCATCAAAGTCGACGCTTGCGAAAACAACGGCCAAGGTCACTGGTACTTCAACCCCTCCACCTTCTCACTCTCCGACTTGATGATTCAAAAGTACATCGCCATGTACATGCAGCCCGAGCAATGGACCGACATGCGTCGCTACCACTACTCGTCGAACCGCAATAACTACGGCATCGGCGACGCCAACGAAATCATCTACCCCACACTGCGTCGTCCCTACAACCTCTACAAGCCTTACTTCGTCGACGGCCTGAGCAACGAAGAGCAAGAGAACACCTGGATTCAACGTATCAACTACGACCCCGAAACCGAAGAAAAGTATAACCTCGCCGAACTGGAACGCCTCGGTGCGTCGATGAACCACAAGTGGCTGCTCAAACCCATGAACTGGGCTCAAGACTACGGCGTGCGCACTTCTCTCACCGCTGAATAATCCTCCATCCCTTATCTATTCATTAAAAAATAGTAAACAATGAAACTTCAATATAAAATCGGAATGTTGGCAGTTGGTGTGCTTTCACTCTGCTCCTGCGACCGTCACGACATCATCAACGATATCGCGCCCGTAGGTCAAGAAGTGCCCGCCTGCTACTGGCAACTCAACTCCACCGTGTGCAAAGCCGGCGAAAGCTTCGGCTTCCAAGGCAAATACTCGGTGAACCCCGCCGCTACCCCCGACCGCAGCGAAGTGTGGTACCAAATCGTCCGCACCGAAGAAGCATCGGTAACCTCCAAGCTCGGTGGCAGCTCGCTGTCCTATACCCACAAGGCCTCCAAGGTCGACACCATCCGCTCCTACCAAAGCGTGGCTGTGTTCCCCCACTCGGCCGCTCAACAAAACGGCCAAGAGTTCGTAATCAACGGCACAGTGCCCGTGTCGCGCACCCTCGCCCCGGTGAAATGGGCCGACATCGCCCAATGGGACCAAGCTAACTTCGACGCTTACTATCCCGCAGGCTTCGCCGAAGGCTTCCTGAGCACCGTGCTCGGCTATCTCACCGACGAAGCTACCGCCGACAGCTATTACAACGCTCTGCGTTCGATTTACATCTCCTACGGCTTCACCAACGAGCAGTTCACCGCCCTCGGCTTCCCCGAAGTGGATCAAGAACAGCCCGAAGCCTCGAAGAGCGACCTGTGGTTCTCCACCACCGAAGCCTCTGACGACGCCCTGGTAGGTTACTACTATTATGATGTTATCGACGGCAAAAACGTGCCCCACGAAATCTCCATCGCCGAAAAGGACAACATCACCGACCGTCCCGTTTACCCGGTCTACAAATCCGCTGAATGGGTATTCTGCCGCTACGATGACAACGCCGGTGGCATCCTCTCGACCGTCCGCACCGAATGGCTCCCGAAATTCCGCTCGCTGCTGGAACAAATCCCCTTCCAAGACTGGATTTACGACAACGCCAACAGCTGCTACAAAGTGGAATTCACTCGCAACTACTCGCTCAATGCACAATTCCGCGTGTATGACACCGCCGGCAACGAAGGCCGCGCCTACGACATCCACACTATCTCTATCAACTAATCGCTTAACGACACTGTAATCTATATGAAACTTTTCAATAAAATAGCGCTTGTGGCTTTGGCTACCGTGGCTCTGGCATCGTGCCAAGACAGCTACGTGGATCCCGTGTACTACGAAAGCGCCGATGTTGACTTCACATACAACGTCGAAGGCGAAAGCTACACCCTCGACTTCTACGTGGTGTCGACCATCAAATTCAACAATACCTCGGCCAAATCCGGCTCCTTCCACTGGGACTTCGGCGACGGTACCACCTCCACCGAAGTATCGCCCGAACATAAGTACGCCACCGCCGGCAACTACAAGGTGACTCTCACCTTGGACGGCGTAGGCTCGCGCACCTATCCTCTGATGATTAACGACATCACCCCGGTGCTGTCTGTGGCTGAGCAAAGCACTGAAATCGTGGAATTTAACAACACCACTCTCACCTTCGCCATCGAGCTCCCCAACCCGGAGAACCTGCCGGTGAAGTATGAATGGACCTTCCCCGAAGGCACTTCCTACGCCGACGGCAGCCCCGCCACCACCTTCGTGGGCTACTCTCGCAATGGCCAAGTGGAATATCCCCAACCGGTGAAATTCGCCAACATCGGCTCGCAAAAAGTGTCAATCGTGACCACTTTCGACGCCCAAGAGGGCGGCGAAAACCGTCGCCTGGCCGACAGCTACCTCAACGTGCAAGTTGGCTGCTCCGAACCGGCTGCTACCCTCTACTACGCTCAACGCGGCGGTAACATCAAGGCTATCAAGCTGTTGGACAACGTGCCTGCCGGCACCAAGGTGATGCCCTACGACTTGGGCGTGCCCACCGGTTCCACCGTGTTCAACCTGCTGTGCAATTCCGTGACCAACGCCGACGGCGTGGCCGAAGACTGGATTTACATCCTCGACGCCGGCAAGCAATACTACTATGTGAACGATGAAAACGGCGTACTCGGCGACGGCACCATGACTGCCATGCGTGCCGACGGTTCCGGTGTGAACACCGTAGTGACCAACGTGGGCGGCCCCGCCTTCAACGACCCCTTCCGCGGTTGCATCGTGGGCTCCACCATCTACTACTCCGACCGTAACACCGGCTTCACCGCCATCGACTGCTCCACTCGCGGTGCCGTTGAAGGCCGCGGCGACAGCAACCGCCGTGCCTCCTACGTGTTCACCAACGAAATCACCCCGTTCAAGGACCAAGGTATCTCTTGGGGTGCCATCACCAACGGCCTCTACAAAGACAGCCAAGGTTGGTATTGGATTGGCAAGAACTACAACGGTTTAGGCATCTTCCGCTTCCGCGACAGCGACATCTATGCCAACGAAACCGAAGCCAAGAAGCACCCGCTGCCCTCGGCTATCCTGCTCTCGGGCGTGGTTACCTCCACCTTCGCCGTGGATGAAGTCAACAACCGATTCTTCGCTTACCAAAGCATGCCCACACAAGCATTCTTGGCTTACAACTCCATCCCCGGCTACAAGGACGAACTCGCTGTAAGTCAAGCTGATGCCAACATCGTGCTGGAATGTGCTCCCGAAAACAACCAAGGTGCTGAAGGTCTGTACGTGACCCAGCTTGCCGTAGACTACGAGAGCGGCAAGGTATACTTCTGCTACCGCCCGCTGGAAGGCGACGCCTCCGGTATCCACGCCGGCATCGCCGTGTTCGACCCCGCCACCAACAAGATTACCAACTACGGCGAAACCACCGACTTGGCCACCGGTTGCGTAATCAACTCTCACAAGACAAAACTCTTCTAATCAAACCTTTACATAGCGGCCGCCGCGCTCACCTACGGTGGCTCGGAGGCCGCTTTTTTATTAACTATTCCAAATACATAATCCTATGAAGCAACTCGCTACTTCTCTACTTGCGGCTGCTTTAGCCTTGGTGGCTGTGGCTCCGGCGCCCACGGCGCAGGCCGGCGATTTCCGCGAGCACCGCGGCATCTATGTCACCCCTTACTTGGGCGACTGGCCCGGCGGCGCTATCACCTCCGCCACGGCTAACACCATCCGCACTAACCTCACCCGTCGCCTCGACAAGCTTAAAGCATGCAACGTCAACGTGTTATACTTCCACGTTCGCTCCAATTGCGACGCCGCTTACCGCTCGGCTTACGAACCGTGGCACCCCGGCGTGTCGGGCAAGCGCGGTACGGAGCCTTATTTCGACCCTCTCGAAGTGCTGCTCGAAGAAGCGCACGCTCGCGGCATCGAAATCTATGCATGGGTCAACCCCTACCGCTACTGCGGCGTGTCGATGCACGGCGAAAGCCCGCTCGACTACGAATACACTCACCCCGAGTGGCTCATCGTGCAGGAGAATAAGGAAACCATCCTCAACCCCGCCTTAGAAGAGGTGCAGCAACGCATCTGCGACGTCATCACCGACATCATCTCGCACTATCCGGTCGATGGCATCATCTTCGACGACTATTTCTACTCCAATCCCACTCCCTACGAGCTGGATGCCGCCGACTACGAGGCTGCCAAAGCCGCCGACCCCAACGTTGGCACCCAGTTGGAATGGCGCGTGAACAATATCAACAAGCTCATCGGCCGCGTGTACGACACTATCAAGAGCTACGACCCGTCGTTGGTGTTCGGCATCTCGCCCGCCGGATGCGCCTCGCCGCCTCACGTCACCTCGGTCTACGGCCTCGAGCCGGCTCCCGACTACGACTGGCAGTACGAGGCCATCGCCTCCGACCCCTTGGAATGGTATATGAGCCACCACGTCGACTTCATGGCGCCCCAAATCTACTGGCCCGACCGCTTTGACTCAATGCAGGACTGGTGGACAGTGGCCGCGCGCAAGTTCCAGCGCCACCTCTACTCGGCTATCTCGCTGTCGAATTACAACAGTTTTGGCGGTGCGGAATTCGACCGCGAAGTGGCTTACTCGCGCGTGAATCTCGCTGATAATGAGGCCGGTATCGGTTTCTTCCACCTCAACACCTTCAACGACGGCACCGTCAAGGTCGACGGCAACCGCGTGTCGTTCTCCGAATACCTTGGCGACAACGCCTACGCCCTGCCCGCTTTGATGCCGTTGCGCCCGTGGAACAATGAGTACAATGCTGTGAACGTCACCAACCTCACACGCTCCGGCTCCGAACTCACCTGGGACGCCATCGACAACATGCGCTTCACCGTATATGCCTTTGCCGAAGGCGATGACAAGCAACCCTTGGCCACTAACTTGGTGCAAGTGCGCTACACCAACTCGTTCACCATCCCCGACGAGTTAGCCGGCTGCACCTTCGGCGTGTGCGCCTACGACCACTTCGGCAACGAGTACCCCATGACCACCGAAGGCGCCACCGTGGGCGAAGCAGTTGTGGCCAAGCTCACTTACCCCGAAGACGGCGCTGAAGCTGCGCCAATGTTCGACTTCTGCTGGGAGGACAACGGCAGCGACAACGTGGTGGAAGTGGCCACCGATGCCGCCTTCACCAACATCATCGTCATGACTCCGGTGCACGGCTGCGCGCTGTCATCGTTCTCCATGCCCGAGCTGACCGAAGGCACCACCTACTACTGGCGAGTGCGCACCCATGCCGTCAATTGCCAAGCCGGCGTGAGCGACATCCAATCGTTCGTGGCTGGCGGCATTAAGGTGCTCTCACCCACCGACAATAGTCAGCCGCTCACCCCCACCATCACTTGGTCGCCCGCCTACGAAGGCTCGCACTATGTGGTGGAAGTGGCTCTCGACAGCAAGTTCGCCCAAATACGCTACACCGGCGAGAGCGATGAATGCCAACTCACCGTGCCCGAGGATGCTCTCTACTCCGGTCGCAAGTACTACGTGCGCGTGCAAGCCGTGCGCAACGGCCGCGCCGCCACCAGCGACACCGGCTCGTTCTCAACTGCCGACGTCACCTACGATGCGCCCGAATTTGTCAACCCGCAAACCGCCGGTGTCACCATCCACTCCAACCAGTGCGTGGAAATCGAGCCGTGGATTGGCCTCAGCGGTGTGTCGCTCCAAATTTCCGAGACCGAGGACTTCCCCGCTCGCAAATCCTACCGCGTCACCCTTAAAGACGGCGAAACCACCACGCTCGAATTGAGCGAAATCAAGGTAGCATCGAAGGAATTGGTTGATGGACAGACATATTACGTGCGTGTGTGCTCCCAGTACTTCACCCAAGCCACCGGCGCCAACGCTCAAAGCTCCGATTATCGCGTCAGCTCGTTCGTGTACAGCGCCGAAGCCGGTGTGAGCGACATCGTGGCCGATTCCGCCGCCGTGAAGCTCGACGGCACCACCCTGCTGCTGCCCGCCGCCGGCTGCAACGTGCACATCTACACCCCCTCCGGCGTGGAAGTGTTCAGCTTGAGCAAAGCCCCGCGCACCGTCGACCTCAGCACCCTCCCCTCGGGCCTGTACATCATCAACATCACCGGCCCCACCACCGCCACCCTCAAACTCGCCAAGTAGAGCCCCCACCCATACCCCAAGCAGCCGCCCCACCGGGCGGCTGCTTTTGCCCAAATCTGCTTTTTTTACCCACATTTGGGTAAATCTTGCTCCGACTTTTACCCAAATCTATACTTTTTTGCCACATTTGGGCAAATCTCGAGATTTTTTTCGTATATTTGCAAAAAATTTGGTATGGAACCTCTGATTGGACGAAAACGCGAAATGCAAGAACTGGAACGTGCGCTCAGTTCGCAACGCTCCGAGTTTGTAATCCTATATGGCCGCCGCCGTATCGGCAAGACCTTCTTGGTGCGGCGTTTTTTCAACGACCGCTACAGTTTTCACTATGTGGGCGCGCACAAACTGCGCCGCGATGCTCAGCTGGCCAACTTCCGCGACGCGCTGATTCGCTACAGCAAGGCCGAGGTGCCGCAACTCACCTCATGGCGCCAAGCATTCCACGCCTTAGCTGACTACTTGGAGCAATGCCCCGACAGTCGCAAGGTAATTTTCTTCGACGAAATGCCATGGATGGACAATCTCGGCAGCGACTTCGTGCGCGAGTTTGAATACTTCTGGGCAAGCTGGGCACAGAACCGCGACGACGTGCTGTTCATCGGGTGCGGCAGCGCCACCGCTTGGATGCGCGACAAGTTGGAGAGCAACCGCGGCGGCCTGCACAACCGCATCACCCGCCGCATTTACCTGCGTCCGTTCTACCTAAGCGAGTGCCGCGACTACCTCGCGGCCCACGGCTTCGACTGGGACTACTACCAAATCATCCAGTGCTACATGCTGTTAGGCGGTGTGCCGTTCTACCTGAGCCTGCTGCGGCCCGACTTGTCGCTGCCGCAAAACATCGACCACCTGATATATGAGCGTGCCGGCGCGCTCCGCACGGAGTTCGAAGAGCTGTACCACGCTCTGTTCAACAAGGCCGACCGCTATATCGGCATTGTGAAGTTGCTCGCGACCAAGCGACAAGGCTTCACCCGCGAAGAAATCGAGCAGCACAGCGGACTGTCGGGCGGCACGCTCACCCGAATCCTGTCGAACCTCGAGCGTTGCGACTTCACCATCTCCTACGCGCAATTCGGCAACAAGAAGAAGCAAACCATCTACCGTCTGGCCGATTTCTACACCCTATTCTACATGAAATTCGTGGCCAACAACCGCTCTAACGATGAGCAATTTTGGCAACACCACTTCATGGATCGGAGCGTGGAATCGTGGCAAGGGTTCACCTTCGAGGAGGTGTGCCTGCAACATCTGCCTCAAATCAAGCAGGCATTAGGCATCAGCGGCATTGCCACAGAGACATCCACCTGGCGCTACTTCCCCACCGAGGCCGACGGCCAAAAGGGTGCACAAATCGACTTGGTAATCAAGCGCGTGGACAAAATCGTGCACCTGGTGGAAATCAAATTCGCCGAACGCAAATACACCATCACTGCCGACTATCGCCAGCGGCTTGAGCAGCGCCGCAACCTGTTCATGGACGCCACCGGCATCCGTCGCGGCGTGGTCATCACCTTCATCACCCCAATGGGAGTGTCGTCATCGGCCAACTCCTCAATCGTGCACAGCCAACTCACCGCCAAACATCTCTTTGCAGACCGGCTCTAATCCCGGCTTTTGCTATGATTTGGGCAAAAGTCGAGGTGTGAGGGCGCGCGATGTGGCGGAAATTTGGTCGGTTGCGGATTTTTTACTAACTTTGCAGTAGTTGAATTTTATGAATATGTGCACAGATAACCAAATTGTATCTTTTGCCGGCCATTGCAACGAGGTGTTCGACCGTTGCGTGGCGGCTTATCATGTGACCGATGATGTTGACGCACCGTTGGCTTCGCCTTATCAAGCCGGCTCGATTGACAACACTTTGTTTGAGAAATGTTTGATTGACGCCCGCCAATGGCACTTGGAGGACATCATCCGCGACCCGGAGATTGACCCGGTGGCCGCGTTGGCGCTGAAGCGTCGCATCGATGCCTCCAACCAGGACCGCACCGACATGGTGGAGCAACTCGACGACTACTTCCGCCAAAAGTATGCCTCGGTTGAGGTGAAAGCCGATGCCACCATCAACACCGAAACACCCGCGTGGGCGCTCGACCGTCTGTCGATTCTCGCGCTGAAAATTTACCACATGAAGGTTGAAGCGGAGCGCACCGATGCCTCGGCCGAGCACCGCAACCGCTGCCAAGGCAAGTTGGACATCCTGCTGCAGCAGCGTGTGGACCTGTCGCAAGCCATCGACGCGCTGTTAGCCGACATCGCCGCCGGCCGCAAGTATATGAAGGTGTATCGCCAAATGAAGATGTACAACGACGCCGACACCAACCCGGTGCTCTATGGCTCGAAATAACCACACCGAAGCGGTTGAGCGGGTGCTTGTTACTCGCTTCTCGGCCATCGGCGACGTGGCCATGACCATCCCCGCGCTCTACGACGCTTGCGTCGCCAACCCCGCCACGGAGTTTGTGATGCTCACGCGCCGCGGTTTGGATGCCATTTTCATGTCGAGACCGGCCAACTTGCGCGTGGAAGGTGTTGATTTACAACAATATAAAGGAATAGGTGGTATGTGGCGCTTGCTGCGCGACGTGCAACGGTGCTACGGCCGTTTCGACCGTATGGTCGACCTGCACGACGTGATTCGCACCCGCCTGCTGCGCATCTTCGCGCGGCTGCGCGGCATCATCGCCGTGCGCATCGACAAGGGGCGCTACGCCAAGAAGCAGGCAGTGCGCCGCGGCGGTCGCTATGGTGTGCGCGTGGCTTTACCCTCGCAGCAGAATCGCTATCGCGCCGTGTTTATCGAGGCCGGTCTGCCCTGCCCGGAACACTTTAACGGGCTGCCACACAAGGAGTTGGCCGATATACCCGCCGGCGTGAACATCGGCATCGCACCCTTT
>JBJEKG010000114.1:0-3192 GCA_051878535.1 Muribaculaceae bacterium | reverse complement strand
GTGTAGAGCCAGATTAAAGCGATGGTAACCACCACGTTAAGGGCAAAGGGAATGTGCAACGGTGTGAACACCAACAGTTGCAACACGGCGCACACCACGAAGAAGCGCACCGCCGCGCCCAACATCTTTGACACGAAGAAGAACCACGCGCCGGTGTGGTAGGTGTTGCGGCCGAAGCGCTCTTCCAGATAACCGTAGATGGAGATGAGGTTGCGCTTATAGAAAATGGGCACTAACACCTTGGCAATCACCAAGTAACCCACGATGAAGCCAAGCACCATCTGCAGGTAGGAGTAGCCTTTGGCGGCCACCATGCCGGGCACGGAGATGAACGTCACACCGGAGATGGTGGCGCCAATCATGGCGAAGGCCACGATGGGCCACGGCGTTTGCCGTTTGCCGGTGAAGAAGGTGGAATTGTCGCTGCCGCGCGAGGCAAAGTACGACACGGTCATCAGCAGCCCGAAGTAGGCCACGATGGTGATGATTACAATGGTTGGAGTCATAACTTATTCAGCATAAAGGAGATACGGACGACGTTGATTCTTGAAGTTCTCCACATCATCGGCCCAGGTGGCGCGAATCTGCTCGGCGCTCATGCCCTGCTCAATCATTTGGCGGATGTCGCCGCGGCCGATGAGCTTCTCGAAGAAGGAGGTGAAGAACTTGTCGCCGATGCCCACGTGGTTGTAAGCATCGATAATGTACTGCAGGTCAAGGCCTCCGGCGATGATGGCCTCTTCATCGAGCGAGCGCAGGTCCACGCCGTAGCACAGCCGGTCCAACAGCGGCGGATTCTTGGCGCCGGGTACGCTCTGTGGGGTGAAGGAGAAGGTGCCGCCGCGGTAGTCGGGGTGACCGTACACTTCAAACGGCCAATCGGTGCCGCGGCCCAAACTGGCCACGGTGCCCTCGAACAAGCAGGTCGACGGATAGAGATGGATGGCCCGCATGGTGCGCAGATTCGGCGACGGAGCCACCGGCAAACTGTAGCGGGTGGCGTGGGTATAGTTCAAGCAGGGAATCACAGTGAGCGTCAGCGAGCGGTCCTCCTTGAGCCAGTGTTCGCCAAGAATCATCTGGGCCAACTCGCCCAAGGTCATGCCGTGCACCACCGGGATGGGCAAGCGACCCACGCCGCTCTCATATTTCATATCCAAAATCGGACCATCCACATACATACCGTTGGGATTCGGGCGGTCGAACACCACAAACTCCTTGCCATGCTCGGCGGCGGCGTTCATCAACTGCAACATAGTGCAATAGTAGGTGTAGAAACGCAGGCCCACGTCCTGGATGTCGCACACAATCACATCGAGGCCGCCCATCGCCTGCTGCAGGCGGTCGGCGCTGCCCGGACCGTAGAGCGAGGTGATGGAGATGCCCGTGATGGGGTCAACACTGCTGCTCACGTGCTCGCCGGCGTCCGCACTGCCGCGGAAACCGTGCTCCGGCGAGAAAATGGTCACCACATTGAGCTTGTGCTCAAGCATAATGTCCAACACATGACGTTCACCAACCATCCCGGTGTGGTTCGACAACAAAGCCACGCGCTTCCCGCGCAAAATCGGCTCATATTGGTCGACGCGCGCCGCGCCAACCACCACCTGCGCCGCCGCGCTCCAAGCGCAGCCAATCAACAGCAAAACAGTAACTAAAAAACAGTTGAATTTCATGGTTTCAAGAATTAGTATCATCAGACGGCACCATCGCCGCCCAATCCACCGCAAAGATAGCAAAAATTCCCCAATCCACAAAATTCCCCGACCTACCCGCATGATCTCACGCAGATTCAGCAGATTTTTGCGGAGGTGTCCGACACAGCGTACAAAGAAATCACAGTAGAACAGGCGATTCAGCAGTAGAACAGGATATGTTGTTGTAATTCAATCGGCTACTAATAGAAGGGGCGCCGCGGTTGGAAGATACGCTTCGTTGAAGCTCAGAACCGTGACAAAAAAGCGGGCGGCGCGGCGGCCGGCCGAGGTTCCCTGAGGCAAGCAGACCCCGAGGCTTGCCTCGGGGTTATGGGGTTACTGGTGGCGGACGGTGGTGGGGGTTAGGGGGTGGGGAGGATTTGGCGCAGGTATTGGTGGTGGAGGGTGTGGAAGGCCGGGGAGTGGTCCATGTGGGTGAGGTGGGCGAGTTCGTGGGTGATGGTTTCGACGCGCCGGGCGTATGGCTCAATGGCGAGCAGGTGGCTCAGGGAGATGACGCCGCGGGCGGAGCAGGAGCCGTAGCGGGTTTGGGCGGTGGTGGCTTTGATGTCGCTGATTTTGCACAGCAGGCCTAATCGGCGGGCGATGTCCCATGCCTCGGGCACGACTTTCACGTGCACCACTTGGCGCATGATTTTGTTGGTGATGTCTGCGATTGTTTGGCGCACGGTGGGGGCGTTGGTGTCCACTTCCGGGTGTACTAAAATCTTGTAGGTCACCTTGTTATCAATCGTACCGATGTAATCGGCTTGTACTGCTTCGTACTCTACGGCATCTGATTTGCCGATGTCGATGTGGAGGAGTTCGCTGTCGATGGTGTCGACCGCTTGCGGCTTTCGGGCCAAGGCATCGGGCTTGATTCGCTCGTTGAAGAACTGTTGCAAGTAGTCGGCCGGTAGGCCTTTGGGGACGTTGAGGCAGAGGGTGTGCCCTTTCCAAGCGCAGGAGATGCGCTTGGAGTTGGGGCGCACGTAGATTTTGACAAGGCCGAGGTCGGGGTCTACGAAATCAAAGCTAACTATTATCTGACTCATTCGTAGCGGAGGGTTACGCCATCGGCGGTGACTTCTAACACCACGTCGGCTGATTCGATGATGGGGACGTTGTGGTCAACGTGGCCAATGGGGGCGTTGAACACGATGGGGATGTTATAGGGGGCCAAGGTGGTGGCAATCATTTCTTCCATGGAGGCGAATGCTTCGTCGGGCTTGTAGTCGGTGAATTGACCCACGATTATGCCGCTGAGGCGGTCGATGGCGCCGCTGAGGCGGAGTTGGTAGAGGATGCGTTCCATCTTGTAGATGGGTTCACCGATGTCTTCGATGAAGAGGATTGAGCCGGGTTGCACCAAGTCGAAGGGGGTGTCGATGAGCTGGGCGAGCACGGCGAGGTTGCCGCCGAGCAGGCGACCGCGGGCGGTGCCGAGGTGGTTGAGGGAATCAGCGGCGAAGGTCACGTCGTTGCAGCGGCCTTG
>JBJEKG010000113.1:0-3206 GCA_051878535.1 Muribaculaceae bacterium | reverse complement strand
GTCATCGCTATGAAAATGATTATGGAGAACCCGCGCAAATATGGTTTCCAGCTTAGCGAAGACCAACTCTACTTCCCGCGCGAAGTGGACGTGGTGGAAGTGGATTCCACCGTGACCTCGTGGCCGCAATGGGCGCTCCAACACGGCATCAACTTCCAGATTCTGCGCGATGAGAATCCGTGGATTATCGCCCAGAAGTTGACCAACCGCAGCCGCCACGTGTACCACGTGCGCGTGCCGATGGCCGAATCGCTCAAGCGCTCCACCGCTCGCCGTAGCGTGTACAATTCTAATTGGGTAACTCAACAATGAGCCACGACAGCGGCAGCGAATCCACTCTCAACGTGATTGGTGCGCGAGTCAACAACCTGCGCAACATCGACGTGTCCATACCCCATGGCTCGCTCACCGTTATCACCGGCCTGAGCGGCTCGGGCAAGTCATCGTTGGCCTTCGACACCATCTACGCCGAAGGCCAGCGCCGCTATATCGAAACTTTCTCCTCCTACGCGCGCAACATGCTCGGCTCGCTTGAGCGTCCCGACGTAGACCAAATTACCGGTCTGTCGCCTGTCATCGCCATCGAGCAGAAAACCGTCAACCGCAACCCGCGGTCGACCATCGGCACCACCACCGAAGTCTACGACTTCCTCCGCCTGCTCTTCGCTCGCGCCGGCCATGCTCGCAGCTACATCTCCGGCAGCGAGATGGTGCGCTACACCGACGAACAAATCGTCGACCTCATCCTATCGAAGTACGTCGGCAAGCGCATCTACGTGCTCGCGCCGCTGGTAAAGAACCGCAAAGGCCACTACAAGGAGCTGTTTGAAACCCTGCGCAAAAAGGGCTTCATCCGCGTGCGCGTCGACGGCGCCATCACCGAAATCACTCCGGAGATGAAGCTCGACCGCTACCGCAATCACTCGGTGGAATTGGTCGTGGACCGTTTGGCCGTCAGCGCCAACGACCGCCAACGGCTCTACGACACCGTGGCCGCCGCCCTCGAACAAGGCGACAAAGAGGTGATGATTTACCAAGTGGACACCGAGCAGGTTAGCCACTACTCCATGCACCTGATGGACCCGGACAGCGGACTGTCGTACCGCGAACCCGCACCGCATAATTTCTCCTTCAACTCGCCCCAAGGCTACTGCCCGCGCTGCAAGGGATTAGGCTATGTGAACATCATCGACCGCGAGAAAATCATCCCCGACGCACGGTTGTCGATTCACGACGGTGCGTTCCAGCCACTGGGCAAGTACCGCAACAGCACCATCTTCAACCAGCTGTTGGCCATCTGTCAGAATTACGGGTGCGATTTGCACACACCTCTATGCCAAATCCCCGATGAGGCCGTGGACGAAATGCTCAACGGCTCCGACCGCCCGCTCACCCTCACCAACCGCCAGATGGGCACCATCACCCCATTGGGCGAGTACGAAGGCCTCATCAAATACATCGAGATGCAGCAGGACGACGATGCCGGCGCCGCCGCTCGCCGCTGGAGTACACAGTTCTACACCACCCAGATTTGCCCCGAGTGTCACGGCCAACGCCTCTGCCGCGAGAGCCTCAACTTCTACGTCGACAACCTCAACATCGCGCAGCTCGCTGCCATGGACATCACCACCCTGCGCCAGTGGGCCGCCACAGTGATGGAGCGTCTCGACAACCGAGACCGCCAAATCGCCGCCGAAATCATCAAGGAAATTTCGTCGCGGTTGCACTTTTTGTGCGAAATCGGTCTTGGATACCTGCAACTCAACCGCCGCAGCGCCACACTCTCCGGTGGCGAATCGCAGCGCATCCGTCTTGCCACACAGCTTGGGTCGGAGTTGGTCAACGTGCTGTACATCCTCGACGAGCCCTCAATCGGTCTGCACCAGCGCGACAACCATCGGCTCATCGCATCGCTCAAGCAGCTGCGCGACGCGTCAAACTCCATCATCGTGGTGGAGCACGACCGCGACATCATGCTCGAAGCCGACTACGTGGTCGACATCGGTCCCGGCGCCGGACGCCGCGGCGGCAACGTGGTCTTTGCCGGCACACCCCGCCAGCTGCTCAAGAGCGACACCCTCACGGCGCAATACCTCAACGGTAGCAAGGTCATCCCGCTGCCGAAGAAGCGCCGCGAAGGCAACGGCCGGCAGTTAGTGCTACGCGGTTGCACCGGTCACAACCTCAAGAACGTCACCCTCACCATCCCCTTGGGCACACTCACCTGCATCGCCGGCGTGAGCGGTTCGGGCAAGTCGTCGCTCATCAACGGCACTCTCCGCCCAATCCTCACCCGCCATTTCTACCGCTCCACCGAGGAGCCCCTACCCTACGGCGAAATTCTCGGACTGGAGCACATCGACAAGGTGGTGACCGTGGACCAGTCGCCCTTGGGTCGCACTCCGCGCTCCAATCCGGCCACCTACACCGGCGTGTTCACCGACATCCGCTCGCTGTTTGTGGCTCTTCCCGAAGCGCAGATTCGCGGCTACAAGCCGGGCCGATTCTCCTTCAACGTCTCCGGAGGCCGATGCGAAACCTGCGCCGGCAACGGCTACCGCACCATCGAAATGAACTTCATGCCCGACGTGCTCGTACCCTGCGAAACCTGCCATGGCCGCCGCTACAACCGCACCACCCTCGAGGTGCGCTACAAAGGCAAAAGCATCGCCGACGTGTTGGACATGACCATCAACCAAGCCACCGAGTTCTTTGAATCCGTGCCCAAGATTGTGCGCAAACTCCAAGTGCTGCGCGACATAGGCCTGGGCTACATCAAACTCGGCCAACCCTCGTCAACCCTCTCCGGCGGCGAAAACCAGCGCGTGAAGCTCGCCACCGAATTGGCCAAGCGCGACACCGGCAAAACGCTGTTCATCCTCGACGAACCCACCACCGGCCTCCACTTCGAAGACATCAACACCCTGCTGAGCATCCTCAACCGCTTGGTCGACCGCGGCAACACCGTGGTGGTCATCGAGCACAACACCGACGTGCTCCGCTGCGCCGACCACCTCATCGACCTCGGACCCGAAGGCGGCGTGGGCGGCGGCCAAATCCTCGCCGAAGGCACCCCCGACCAAGTGGCCAAAGGCACCTCCCCCACCGCCCCCTACCTCAACCTGTAACCGCATCAATCCTGCGAAAAATCCACAGGAGCACAGGAGATTTAGCAGGAGGACAGTATTTAATTCATTGATAATCAG
>JBJEKG010000112.1:0-3235 GCA_051878535.1 Muribaculaceae bacterium | reverse complement strand
CCTAACGGGTTGACTTCGAGGGAAAAAGACGAGTTGAAGATGACGCAAGCCACACCGAACATTGCCACGACGGAGCCGATGACCAGTCCGGAGCCGGGACGCTCTGCCTTGTAAAGGAGGCCGACGATGAGGGTGGTGAGCAGGGGCGAGGTGGATGTGAGCAACGAGACGTTGGCGGTGGAGGTGTAGCGCAGTGCGAAGTTCTCGGCGAGGAAGTAGATAGAGCCGGAGAGGATGCCGCAGAGCAACATCAGAAACTCGTCGCGGAAGTTTTGGCAGAAGAGTTTGGAGGGCTTGAGCAGAGCGATGAGAATGTATGCAAGGATGAAGCGGTAGATGAAGATTTCTACGGGCTGCATATTGACAATATCGAGCAGCGCTTTGGTGGATACGAACGATGTACCCCACATCAGCACGCAGATGAGAGCGCCGATGTGACCCAATATAGAGGAGTTACTTTTCTTCAGGGAGTTGAATCCGTCGGACATGGTAGTTTAGGGTGGTGTTAGGTTGTTTGTGAGTGCAAATTTAGTAAAATTTTTGTGAATATGCAGAATAATTGAGAATAAATTTGTAATTTTGCAGTTGAAAAACGCAAAGTAATGTGTAAATAAACGTAACAAAACAAAAAAGAAAGGTACATTATGAAGTTATTTAAAATTTGTGGCATCGCGCTGGTATGCGGCGCAATGCTGTTAGGCGAAACCTCGTGTAACATGAGCAACACCGGCAAGGGCGCCTTGATCGGTGGTGGTGGCGGTGCAGGCGTAGGTGCCGGCATCGGCGCACTGATCGGTGGCGGCAAGGGTGCTGCAATCGGTGCCGGTATCGGCGCAGCCGTAGGCGCAGGTGCCGGTGCGTTGATCGGCAACCGCATGGACCGTCAACAGCGTGAACTCGAAGCTCAATTGGCTGAACAAGCCAAGGTGGAAGAAACCACCGATGCCAACGGTCTTCGCGCCATCAAAATCACCTTCGATGGTGGTATCCTGTTTGCAACCGGCAAGAGCGAGCTGAGTCAAAGTGCGCGCACCAACCTGTCGGCTTTCGCAACCTCGCTGCTGAACAACCCCAACACTAACGTGCAAATCTTCGGCTTCACCGACAACACCGGTTCGATGGAAGCCAACCAACGCGTGTCGACCGCTCGTGCAGCCGCCGTACAAACCTACTTGGCCAACTGCGGTGTGCCCTCCACCCGCCTGTTCTCGCAAGGCATTCCTATGGCCGACTATGTGGCCAGCAACGACACAGAAGCCGGCCGTGCACAAAACCGCCGCGTGGAAATCTACATCTCCGCTGACGAAGAAATGATTCGCCAAGCCGAAGCCGGCACCCTCCAATAATCCGGAGATACATCCCATCAAAAAAGGCTGCACCTACAGGTGCAGCCTCTTTGATTATGGGGGGGGGATTATTTTACGCGGGCGAGGATGAGAGCGGAGGTGGGGGCTACTTCGAGGCGGCCGCCGCGGGAGGTGTCGAGGCCATCGGCATTGAGTTGGCCGTCGCGAGCGATGACAATCCAGTCGCCTTTGGGAATTTTGACGGTTTGGGTTTCTTCGGAGCCGTTGAATACGAGGCGGATTTCGCGCCATTCATCGCCGTTGGCATTGTTGCGGATGGCGTATGAGATGAGGTTGGGCGTTTTGATGTCATCGAAGACGATGTTGCGGGCGATGTCTTCGGCGGAGGTCATGCGGAAAGCGGGGTGAGCGCGGCGCAGACGGATGAGCTGACGGTAGTAGTTGAATTGGTCGGCGTTGAAGTGCTTGAGGTCCCAGTTGATGGCGTTGACCGAGTCGGGCGACTTGTAGGTGTTGTGCACACCGCATTTGTTGCGGAAGAGCTCTTCGCCGGCGAACATGAAGGGAGTGCCTTGGGAGGTGAACACGATGGTCTGGGCCAAACGGGCTGCGCGTTGACGTTGCTCTTCGGTGGAGCCGGGCATTGAAGCGGCGAGTTTATCGGTGAGCATGAGGTCGTCGTGGCAGGAAACGTAGTTGATGACCATTTGGGGCGAGGTGGCGTAGGGGATGCGGGAGGTGTTGCCGAGGGCAAAGTTCACTTGGGGGTGGTTGGTGGCGGCTACGATGCCGATTTTGACGGTTTCTTCGTTGCCGGGTTTGCCAGTGGCGAAGCCGCGGTCGTCGGCGCGTGAGTAGTGGCCTTTAACGCCGTCGCGGATGTCGTCGGAGAATACGGCCACGCCGCTCATGAGGGAGACGTTTTCTTTGAGGGCGCGTTGCTCAACGGGGAGGGGTGAATCGCCGGCGGTCCAGCCTTCGCCGTAGACGAAGATGGAGGGATTGACTTGGTGGAGCGCTTCAACCACTTGGTTCATGGTTTCAACATCGTGGATGGCCATAAGGTCGAAGCGGAAGCCGTCGATGTGGTATTCGGTGGCCCAGTAAACCACGGAGTTGACGATGTAGTCGCGCATTTGTTGGCGTTCGGAAGCGGTTTCGTTGCCGCAACCGGAGGCGTCGGAGTAAGAGCCGTCTTCGCGGTGGCGGTAGTAGTAACCGGGGGCGGTGAGGGAGAAGTTGGAGTCGTCGCCGAGGGAGGTGTGGTTATACACCACGTCCATCACCACGCCGATGCCGGCTTGGTGCAGGGCCATCACCATTTGCTTCATTTGGTTGATGCGGCAGGCGGGGTCGGCGGGGTCGGTGGAGTAGGAGCCTTCGGGAGCATTGTAGTTGAACGGGTCGTAGCCCCAGTTGTATTGGTTGAGCTGGAGGTTGGCTTCGTCCACGGAGTTGTAGTCGTAGCTGGGGAGAATGTGCACGTGGGTGATGCCGAGTTCCACCAAGTGGTCGATGCCTGTGGCATCGCCGTAGTTATTGGTGGTGGCATGCTCGGTGAGGGCGAGGAATTTGCCTTTGTGGGCGATGCCGGAGGAGGTGTGCATGCTGAAGTCGCGGTGGTGCATCTCGTAGAGGATGACATCGTTGATGGAGTTCACCACGGGGCCGTGGTCGCTCTCCCAGCCTTCGGGGTTGGTGGTGGCGAAGTCGATGATGGCGGCGCGTTGGCCGTTGGTGCCCACGGCTTTAGCCCACACGCCGGGGGTTTGGGCAAGCCATTGGCCGCGGTAGCATATGCTGAAGGTGTAGAACTTGCCGTAGAGAGGGCGGTCGACGGATGCGCGCCACAGGCCGTGGTCGGCACGGGCCATGTCGATGGTGTCGGTGGCGGGGGTGTTGCGGTCGGTGTCGAAGAGGAAGAGACG
>JBJEKG010000111.1:0-3243 GCA_051878535.1 Muribaculaceae bacterium | reverse complement strand
AATTAACACTCCCGGAAAAGTTTTAACATTTCAACTGGTTTTTTACATTGATCCGAATTTTTTCGTGCACATTCGACCGCGTCGGACTTTTGACACACTTACTTCTGTTATATTGATTTTTGTTGGCGCGACGGCGGCATACTTACTCCTGTGAACCCTTTGCACGCTGTGCAGACTTTTGACACAGTTTCTATCTTGGGGAAATGGCACAGCACCAAGCGCGGGGCAGCTGTGGCTGCTCCGTGCTTGGTGCTGATGGCGGTATGGGGGCGGTTATGCTTCGGTGCTGACGCCGGCTAATTCGGGGTCGATCATGATGCGGCCGCAGTATTCGCACACGATGATTTTCTTGTGCATGCGAATCTCCATTTGGCGTTGGGGCGGGATGCGGTTGAAGCAGCCGCCGCAGGCGTTACGTTGCACGTACACGATGCCGAGGCCGTTGCGAGCGTTCTTGCGGATGCGCTTGAAAGCGGTGAGGGTGCGTTCGTCCACCTTGGTTTCCAGCTCCTTAGCTTTGGCGCGGAGGGTTTCCTCTTCCTGGCGGGTTTCGCTCACGATTTCATTGAGTTCGCTTTGCTTTTCGCCGAGGATGTGTTCGAGGTCGGCGAGACGTTCTTCGGTGGCGGCGATGTCGTTGTGGCGAGCGTCGATGGTGCGCGAATGGTCGTTGATGTGCTTGTTGGCGAGTTCAATTTCGAGGGTTTGGAATTCCACTTCCTTGTGGAGGAGGTCGTACTCGCGCGAGTTGCGCACATTATCCATTTGCTTGGAGTAGCGGTCGATGAGGGCCTCGCAGTCAGCGATTTTGCGTTTTTCAGCTTCCACGGCTTGGCCGAGCTCGGCGATTTCGCGGGAGAAGTTGTCGATACGAGTGTGCAAACCGGCGATTTGGTCTTCGAGGTCTTTCACTTCCAGAGGAAGTTCGCCGCGGATGGTTTTAATGCGGTCGATCTCGGAGAGGATGGTTTGCAGGTCGTAGAGCGACTTGAGGCGTTGCTCAACGGTGAGATTTTGTTCCGATTTCTTTTCTGCTGCCATTGGCTTATAAGTAGTTTATGGGATTTTTTTCTAATTCGGATTTATAGACTGCAAAGTTAGGAAATTTTTTGCGAATAACGTCAAAAAAAATCGATTTTGCGCAATTTTCGCTTTCGAAATGGCCAATATCGACCAAAAAGATGTCGTTGGCGTGGTCCACGAAGTCGTGATAGCGGCTGTCGGAGGAGATGTAGGCTTGCGCGCCGGAAGCGATTGCGGCGGGGATGAATTCGCCGCCGGCGCCGCCGCAAAGGGCTATGCGGCTGATGGGTGCGGCCGGCACAGCGGTGGTGCGGCACACGGGTGAATTGAAGGTGCGGCGCACGTGGGCGGCGAAGTCGACGGCTGTCATCGGCTGCGACAGGGTGGCAACTACGCCGAGGCCGATTTCGGGGTCGGCTTGGGGCGCGAGCACTCGTTCCACAGTGGCGCCGAGCATCTTGGCCATGGTGTGGGAGATGCCGCCGCGGGTGGAATCCAGGCAGGTGTGAGCCGAGAAGATGGTGAGACCGTGGCGGATGGCTTTGAGCACGCATCGCTCCACGGCTGTGGCGCCGGTGATGCTTTTGAGACCGCGGAACAGCAGCGGATGGTGCGAGATGATAAGTGAGCAGCCACGGTCGATGGCTTCGTCCACGACCGTTTCGGTGACGTCGACGCACAGTATCGCGCCGGTGCATTCTTCATCGACACAACCCACTTGCACCCCCGAGTTGTCCCAAGATTCTTGGTAACTCAGTGGGACGAAGTCGGTTATTGCGCTGATTATTTGAGCGTTAGTCATTATTCCTTGGGCAGGTCAACCACGAGGTTAAGCTCGTCGAGCTGTTTTTGGTCGAGGGCGGCGGGAGCGTCGAGCATCACGTCGCGACCGGAGTTGTTCTTGGGGAAAGCGATGCAGTCGCGGATGGAATCCAAGCCGGCGAAGAGCGACACCCAGCGGTCGAGGCCGTAAGCGAGGCCGCCGTGAGGGGGTGCACCGAATTTGAAGGCGTTCATCAGGAAGCCGAACTGCTCTTGGGCGCGTTCGGGGGTGAAGCCGAGGATTTCGAACATCTTGGCTTGGAGCTTGCTGTCGTGGATACGGATTGAACCGCCGCCCACTTCTACGCCGTTGATTACCATGTCGTAAGCATCGGCGCGCACGGCTGCGGGGTCGGTGTCGAGCAAGGGGATGTCCTCGTCTTTGGGATGGGTGAACGGGTGGTGCATGGCCATCAGGCGGTTTTCTTCATCGCTCCATTCAAACATGGGGAAGTCGACCACCCACAGGCAGGCAAACTTGTTCTTGTCGCGCAAACCGAGTTGGCGAGCCACTTCGAGGCGGAGTTCGCACAACTGCTTGCGGGTGCGCATGGCGTCGTCGCCGCTGAGGATGAGGATGAGGTCGCCGGGTTCGGCATTCATGGCGGCGGCCATTTGGCGGAGGACGTCTTGCGAGTAGAATTTGTCGACGGAGGATTTGACGTTGCCGTCGGCCTCTACGCGCGCGTATACCATACCTTTAGCGCCGACTTGCGGACGTTTGACGTATTCGGTGAGGGCATCGAGTTGCTTGCGGGTGTAGGTGGCAGCACCTTTGGCACAGATGCCGCCGATGTAAGCGGCATTGTCGAACACGCTGAAGCCGTGGCCTTTGAGCACGTCCATCAGTTCCACGAAGCGCATGTCGAAGCGGAGATCGGGCTTGTCGGAGCCGTAGTACTTCATGGCATCGGCCCATGTCATGCGTTGGAAGGGTTCGGTGATTTCGATGCCGCGGATTACCTTGAAGAGGTGCTTGGCCATGCCTTCGAACAGTTCGATGACGTCGTTCTGCTCGATGAAGCTCATTTCGCAGTCGATTTGGGTGAACTCGGGCTGGCGGTCGGCGCGCAGGTCTTCATCGCGGAAGCATTTCACGATTTGGAAGTAGCGGTCCATGCCCGACACCATCAGCAGTTGCTTGAGGGTTTGGGGCGACTGGGGCAGGGCGTAGAATTGGCCGGGGTTCATGCGCGAGGGCACTACGAAGTCGCGAGCGCCTTCGGGAGTGGAGCCAACCAGCATGGGAGTTTCGATTTCGAGGAAGCCTTTGGAATCGAGGTAACGGCGCACTTCCATAGTCATGCGGTGGCGCAGCTCGAGGTTGCGGCGCACGGGATTGCGGCGCAAATCGAGGTAGCGGTAGCGCATACGCAGGTCGTCGCCGCCGTCGCTTTC
>JBJEKG010000110.1:0-3253 GCA_051878535.1 Muribaculaceae bacterium | reverse complement strand
CCACATCATCGCCGGCGACCGCACCCCCATCCCTCAAGACCAACTTTTGGGCGAACGCGAAGCAACTCCCGCCCCCAAAATCTTCAGCGACGACTGCGTAATCGACTGGACTAAATCCGCCGCCGAGGTGCACAACCACGTCCGCGGCCTCTCACCATATCCCGCCGCTCGTAGCTTGTTGCTCAATGCCGACGGCGCCGAGTTGTCGTGCAAGATTCTTGCCACTCGCAAGGTCGATGGCCAAGCCGATGCCGCACCCGGTTCTATCCTCTGCGCCGACAAAAGGTTGGTAGTAGCATGCGCCGACGGCACCGCCGTCGAAGTCCTCCGCATACAGCCCGCCGGTAAGAAAGCTATGGACACCGAGGCATGGTTGCGCGGCTTCCGTTTGGCCTCAAATGCACATTTTGTGGAAAAATTGGAAAAATAATGCGATTTTAACAAAATTTCAGCCTTAACTCTTTGTCATTTTGCGCAAAATCGCTAACTTTGAACAAACTTACAAAAGACAACCGCAACAATGAGCGATTCTGAAATTAAAATGCCCGAGCGACCCAAGCGCAAGAAGCTGCCGTCGACCACCAAACTATTAGGATTCTCGTTTGGCTTGTTTATGGTCTGCGTCTACGTTGGCATGGGTATCTTGCTGTTAATCAACTTCTTCCAGTGGGCGCCGAGCTACGACTGGGTGCGCTATATGATGTTCCCCATCTTGGTGGCATACGGTATCTTCCGCGGCTGGCGTGCCTATAAACAACTTAACCAGTACACCGACGACGATGATGAATAAAAAAGCAACTATACTCGTGGCAATGGCCGCACTGCTTATGTCGCTCTGCGGTTGCCTGCGTTATGAAAAGAAAGGTGATACCCACACCACCGGCACCACCACCATCTTCTGCGACAACACCTTCGAAAACATTATGCGTCAAGAAGTTGACGTGTTTGAATATCAGTATTCCGAAGCGCACATCTTGGCTCGCTATGGCACTCAGGCTGAAGCGCTCGACTCGTTGCTGAGCCTCAACACTCGCACCATCGTCATCGCCCGCGACCTCACAGACCGCGAACGCGAAATTATCAAGAGCAAGCGCCGCAACGTGCGCTCGTCAAAGATTGCCGTGGATGCTGTGGCGCTGATTGTCAACCCCGCCAATCCTGTTGGTAAACTTACACTCAGCGAGTTAGCCGACATCCTGTCCGGTCGTGTGCGCGACTGGAACGACATCTGGCCCACCGACATTGGCGAAATCTCGGTGGTGTTCGACCATCAAGCCTCGTCGCTTGTAGGTTACATGCGTGATTCGCTGCTCAACGGCGAACCCCTCGGCCCCAACGTCTACGCTCAAGGCTCTGTTCAAGGCGTGTTCAAAGCTGTCAAGGAGCACAAAAACGCCATCGGCGTGCTCGGCGTTAGCTGGATTACCACCGACATGGCTTCCGCTGACCTAACAAGTGAAGAGCTTGCTGAACAAGTGCTCAACGAAGAGCCGGTTGAAGGTGCCACACTCACACAAGACGTCAAAGTCCTCAGCATCTATCCCCGCGAAGGTGCTCGCGCTTACAAACCCTATCAGCAGAACATTTTCGACGGCACATACCCCCTGTTCCGCCAAATCTATATGCACACCACCGGCGCCAGTGGCTCCCTCGCCGGCGGTTTCTACTCATTCGTTACCGGCAATATCGGACAGAAAATCATTATGAAAACCGGCATATTGCCCGCTCGCGCTTCGCGTATCCAAGTTGTTGAACTCCAATAAGTAATCAAATAATCTAACAATAACAGCTATGAAATTTAAAGCACTTTTAGCTATGCTGGTGGCCGGCACAATGCTGGTATCAGCCCAAAGTCAAGGCTATCAGGACGGTGTGGAATACTACAAGGCCGGCCAGTATGAAAACGCCAAGACCATCCTGCTCAACACCATGAGCAGCGCTTCCACCAACCAAGCCCTTGCAAACTACTACCTCGGCCAGACTTATCTCGCTCTGGGCGATAAGGATTCCGCTTTGGCTTACTTCAAAAAAGGCCAAGAAGCCGACATGAATTGCCCTTACAACTACGTGGGCCTCGGCGCAGTATCCTTGGCTAACGGCGACGAGAAAGCCGCTCGCGACTACTTCAAAGAAGCTCAACGCCTCGCCAAGAAAGACTACGAAGTGTTAGTGTCAATCGCTCGCGCTTATTACAACGTTGGCCCCGTGGCTTACGCTGATGACATCGACAAACTCCTTGCCAAAGCCCACAAAGATTCCAAGCACCAAGAACCCTCCATCTACATCCTCGAAGGTGATATGCTCGCCGCTAACGGCGATTTCGGTGGCGCTGCCGGCAAGTACGAAATGGCCATCAGCTTCGACAACACCAACCCCGAAGGTTATGTGAAATACGCCAACTGCTACTTCCACATCAACCCCCAATTCGCTATCGCAAAGCTCGAAGAGTTCCTCCAAATTGCTCCTAACTCCGCTCTCGCTCAACGCGAACTCGCCGAAAAATACTTCATGGCCAACTACTGGAAGAAAGCTGCCGAACAATATGGCCGCTACATCCAGAACCCCAACCACTTCCCCGAAGACAAAGCTCGCTACTCCGTGCTGCTGTTCTACGGTGAAGACTACGAAGGCGCTCTCCGCGTAGCCAACGAAGTTATCGCCATCCAACCCGACAACTTCCAATGCCTCCGCGTGCGCATCCTCTGCGAAGCCCAACTCGAGCGCTTCGACCAAGCTGCTGCCCACGGCGCTCAATTCTTCGCCGCTTTCCCCGCCGACAAGTTCAATGCCAACGACTACGTGGTTTACGCCGATGCCCTCAGCAAAACCGGCAACGATGCCGAATCCCTCCAAGTCCTCGAGAAAGCTCTGACTATCTTCCCCGAAGATTCCGGCTTACTCTACACCCTTTCTGCCGTTTACGCTAAGGACGAAGCTACCTACCTCCAAGCTGCCGAACTCTACGACCGCTACTTGGCTGCCAATGAATCCGCTTCCCTCTCCGACTACATGACCGCCACCGCTCGCTGGCTCATGGTTGCCGCAAAGACCGAAGACCTCGAACTCCGCGCTTCCGCCGCTCAAAAAGGTATCGCACACATCGACTACATCATGACCAAGGCTCAACCCAGCGCTTTCATCTTCCAACGCAAAGCCCGTCTGTACGTAGCAGGCGACCCCAACCGTCAACCCAACGCCGAAGCCATCGCCACCTACATGGATATGATTCAGCTCCTCGACCAAGACCCCGCCA
>JBJEKG010000109.1:0-3274 GCA_051878535.1 Muribaculaceae bacterium | reverse complement strand
TATCGCAAAGCCGCCAACCAAGGGGATATGTACGCGCAATACAACCTCGGTCGATACTACGAGAATGGCTGTGGCGGTTTGCCGCAGAGCATGTCGGAGGCATTTACTTGGTATCGCAAAGCCGCTGCGCAAGGGAATAGCGATGCGCAGAAAGCGGTACAGCGCCTTGAAAGCCAAGGGTACAGGTAGGCACTGCCGCCGGTTGAGATGCGACCCTCCTCCCCGCGGCCGCACCGCACGCCCTAATCCATCACGATGCCATTCCGACCGCCGGTGGGTGCAGAGAGAAAGTGTGTCAAAAGTCAAAAAGAATATTATATTTCCAACTGTGTCGCCTGTCCTGTATGCCGAGGCAAGCCTCGACTCTACTTGTTGACACCTGATTATCAGTAAATTATATACTGTTCTACTGCTAAATCTCCTGTTCTCCTGTGAGTTCCTTCGCCCGGATGGCCATCGTAAAAAAATCGTAAGAAATCGTCTTTACCAACCACTCCGTGAGAATCTGCAAAATCTGCGTGAGAGATTGCGGAGGGCGGCGGTTAGAGGTCGGTTTCTTTCACTTCGTCGACGGCGGGGATGGAGGAGATGTGGGTGATGATTTCGCGGAGCTCGGAGATGGAGTGGAGTTCGAAGGAGATGCGGAGGGTGACGATGTTGTCGATGGTGGAGGTGTTGATCGAACCGATGGCGAGGCCGAGGGTGTTGGAGATGCAGTCGACCAAGTCGATAAAGAGGTGGGCACGGTCGACGGCGCGAACTTCGATGGTGACGGGGTAGAGCGTGTCGGTAGGGGCGAAGTCCACGGAGACGATGCTGTCGCCGTACTGCGAGGCGAGGCGGATGGCGGTGGGGCAGTCGCGCTTGTGCAGGGTGATACGGCCATCAGCCTCGCGGAAGCCGATGACTTCCTCCTGCGGGATGGGCTTGCAGTGGGGGCAGCGGTTGTAGCGCGGGATGGGACAATTGCGCAGGTAGGTACGGATTTCGCGGCGGGCCTTGTAGCCGACGGCCACGTCGAGCCATTCGGGGGTAGGGTGGCAGTCGGGGTCGGTGAACACTTCCACCACGTCGCCGCGGCGAAGCGGTGCGCGCACCGGGGTAAGGAAGCCGTTGACGCGGGCGTACTTGGCGTGGTTGCCCAATTCGGCATCGACCTCGTAGGCGAAGTCAATCACGGTGGCCTTCTGCGGCAGGATGATGGCGCGGCCCTTGGGGGTGAAGGTCATGATGTCGTCGTTGTAGAACGAGGTGACCACCTTGTCGATGAAGGTGAGGTCGTCGTCGATACGCTCGTCGCTGATTTCGCGGATGGCATCGCGGAACTTATCAATCCACGAGGCGATAACATCGGCCGACTGCTCGGAGATGCAGCCCAATTGCGAGTTGCGAATCATACGCGAGCTGGAGATGTGCACCTCCTGCCAGCGACCGAAATCGGGCAACAGCTTCACATGGAAACTCTGGTAGCCATTTTCCTTGGGCGAATCGATGTAGTTGGAAATGCCGCCTGGCTTTTCGTTGAAATGGTTAGTGAGTATGGAGTAGATGTGCAGAGCCATTTCCTTGTCGCGGTCGGCAGTGCCGCCCTCATACTCGATGGTGGTGAAGTGGCGATACTTGAGGTGGTTGAAGTCGTCGCCGTACTTGTGCATCTTGCGCCACAGGCTGTAGGGGTGGCGGTATTCAAAGCCGACCTTGGCCGTGATGCCGTTCTGCGCCAAGATGGTGCGAATTTGGTGGCAGAAGCGAGTGAGACGCGAGGTCTGTTGCTCGCGGTCGCGGGCTATAAGTTGCTGAATTTCATCATATTCGCGCGGGCAACGGAATCGGAAGCTGAGGTTCTCCAACTCGGTTTTGACGCGGTAGAGGCCGAGGCGATTGGCCAAGGGGGCGTAGAAGTAATCTGTTTCGCCGGCAATCTTCATCTGCTTGTCGGGACGCATCGACGAGAGGGTGCGCATATTGTGAAGGCGGTCGGAGAGCTTGACCAAGAGGGCGCGCACATCGTATTGCAGCGAGTTGAGCATCTGGCGGAAGTTGGCCACCTGCTTCGACTCCTCGCCCACCACTTTCTTCTCCTTGGTCACGACTTTCACAAGGAATGCCACGTCGTCGCCGAAACGCTCGCGGATGTCGTCGATGGTGTAGTCGGTGTCTTCCACCACATCGTGGAGGAAGGCGGCCATCACCGAACTGGCATCGAGCATCAACTCCTCGGCGGCGATGGTGGCCACCGCGATGGGGTGGAGGATGTACGGCTCGCCGGTCTTGCGCCGTTGGGGCGCATGGGCTTCACGCGCCAATTCAAATGCCTTACGAATTTGGTTGAGTTGGTCGGCCGTAACGCGCGGTAGCATCACGTCAAACACATGCTGAGCGCGTTGATTGATGATTTGGGAGTAGTCGTGTTCCATAGTGCGAAGATTGCCAAAAATTATGCCGCAAATATAGCGATTTTTTTTGAAAATTATCACGTATATCTAAAAATTCAGCTAAAATTTTTGAATGCTGCCGCCGAGTAATTGGAGAAACTCTGTCAAAAGTCTGGCGCGGTCGAACGTGGGCGAAAAAATCCACAGGAGAACAGGAGATTTAGCAGGAGAACAGGAGGTAATTTATTGAAATTCAATCATATAAATCCTGTTCTACTGCTAAATCTCCTGTCCTCCTGTGATTCCTATGCACACTGTGTTTCACAAGACAGGCATTTTGTCACACTTTCTTAGTTAGAAGCGGACCTTGGTGGCGGTGGAGCCGGCGCGGCGGATGTAGATTTGGCCGTGCTGAGGGTTGAGAACTTCCACACCTTGGAGGTTGTAGTAGTGCACCTCGGCCTGGTCATCGTCCACGGCGATGTCGTGGGTGCCGCCTTGGGCGATGGTTATCACCGACGGGCGGTAGTTGTTCCAAATCTTGCCGGTATCGTCGATGGCAGTGCCCCACAGCGGCGAGGGGATGGTGATGACGTTGTCGACGTAGGTGGCATTATGACCACCGGCAATCACTTGCTCGCGGGTGCGGCCGTTGGCCAAAAGGTAAGTGCCGCCGTCGGCGATGAAGAACGGCATAATGTCGTTGTCGTAGCGCGCGATGAAGCCGGAGAACTGCGGTTGCATGGTCACGAACTCGGGGTCGGTGACATCTAAAACGATGCGAACGTTTGCCGCGCTGAGGTTCTCGGTGTAAAGCTCATAGTCGGGATTGCGGAAGGGGCTAATGATAGCAATGAGGTTGGGATTATCCTGATTCATAGCTACTTGGCACTCCACGG
>JBJEKG010000108.1:0-16845 GCA_051878535.1 Muribaculaceae bacterium | reverse complement strand
TGGTCGAAAATTGGGTCAACCGCGATTTGGGTAACGCATGACGAAAACAGGAAAAAAGCTCCGCCAGTTTTTTGTCTCGGCTCTGAGCTTCAGCGAAGCCGCCTCCGCGCGCAAACCGGTGCCAAACTGCGCAAAAAATCATCGGTTTGGCACCGGTTTGTTGGTATTGGGGGGATTAGTCGTGGAGGGCGTAGGTGATGGTGGTCACCAAGCGGATTTGCTTGCGGTAGGGTGTGGTGGCGTCGAGGTTCTCGATGGAGATTTGGCCTTGGGAGGCTTCGATGATGCCGCCGAGGGAGCTGCCGCTGACGGCGGCGAATTGGTCGGCGGTGAGGCGGGCGTTGGCGATGGCTTCGTCCATCAGAGCGGATTTGATGTCGCTCAGGCCGGTGTATTCGAAGCGGGCATAGTTTTGGTAGTCGGAGGCTACGATGGCCACGCCTTGTTGGAGGAGTTCGCCTTGGCGGAGCATCAGAGCGCGCACTTTATCCACCTGCTTGGAGGATACGGTGATGGTGTTGGAGATGTTGTAGCGTTCGCCTTTGCGCTCGTAGTAAGTGTCGGCGAAGCAGTCGCGCACTTCGGGTGCGTTGACGGAGATTTCTTCGTCGGTGAGGCCTCCGTCTTTGAGGAACCGGACGATGATTTGGTTGACGGTGTTTATGCGTTTGTGCAGGGCAGGGAGGTCGTTGCCGACTTCTTTGAACACGATGGGCCAGTAGACTTGGTCGGCATCGACTTCGCGCACGGCGAGGCCTTTGACGGTGACGTTGCGGCCGCGTTCGGCCATGGCAACTACTCCGGAGCGGAGGAACCATCCGCCTAAGGCGATGCCTACGGCTAAGATGATGGCGGCGATTACTTTTGCATCTTTCATTTTGGGTTACGGGTTAGGGGTTACAGGTTACGGGTTAGGGGTGGGCTTTGGCGGCGAGGATGCGGTGGCCGATGCGGCAGTAGAGGCATTTGCGCTGCTCGCAGTAGTTGCGGCGCAATTGGATGAGTGCTTGCGAGGTGAAAGCGTCGGGGCAGGGGATTCCGGCATCGGTGAAGATGCTCACGATGGAGTTCTTTTCGGCGGGGAGGCCTTGGAGGAGTGCGACGGCGGTGTCGAGGCGTGATTCGTCGCCGAAATAGGTGCCGTAGGCCACTAAGAGTGGTGCTATAGCGTTGATTAGCAGGGAAGTAACGGAATCGTGGCTGAGGGCGCGCGGCACGTAGGCGCTTTTGCTGCCGAAGGTGAAGTGGTTGACCCAGTAGCCGCCTACTTGCACCTCGAACGGCTCGCGGGCGGCGGCTTCGTCGGTGATTCGGGCGATTCGACGGCCTAAGGGGAAGCCTTGCACGAGCATTGCCACTAAGGCGGCGATGCGCCGGTGGGGGAAGTTTTGCGGCCGCATGCGGGCCATTTTCCAGCCGAGGTTTTCGGGCTTTTGGAGGTTGAATTTGGTGGCGAGGAAACTGTAGTCGGAGCGCAGGCGGTCAACGTATTCTTGTTCTTCGGGGTCGTCGAAGTGGATGTTGTCCAAGAATCCGGCTTGGCCGTAGAGGAGGGCTTCCACCAAGATTGGGTCGGTGCGGTGTTTGAGCAGCAGGCGCAGAGGCGTGGCCAAAGCCAAGCGCTCGAAGGGGTCGGAGTTGGTGCTGAAGCCGAGGGCGCGGGCCACGGTGACGTAGGCCGTTTGCTGCCAGTCGCCGTTGAGCCGTTGGAGCAGTCCCAACACGCGCTCCACCTTGCTGTAGATGCGCTCGTAGCCGAGTGCGGTAAGCCAGTCGGTGAGGTAGATGGCCGAGAAGTCGTGGATTGATTCGCTGCAGGGAAGGCGAGCGGGATTGTTGACCATCTGCTCATAGCGGGCGCGGTAATCGGGGGTGTAGGGGAGCACCATTTGGGGGATGGGAGCGCCGTTGCGACGGTAGATGATTTCGTCGGAGTGGCCCACCACGTGGAGGATTATGGTGTCGTAGGCCGGGTCGAGGTGGTGGTTGTGGCGTCGCCAGTCGGAAGCGCGAGTGTGGATTTCGACGTTGCCGGCCCAGAGCTTGCCGTCGATGATGATTTTAGCGTTGAAGAAGTCGGGCCCGGCATCGGTGTTGCGGCGGCCCTGGTCGATGACGCGGATGGGGCGGCCGTCGGTGGTGGATAGGTCGCACTGCTGCCACAGGCGATTCTCCCACAGATACTGAAGCAACATCTCCGCCGCCATAGTCCCTCCTCCTTAGGCCATGCGACCGGTTTTGATTTCGTTGTTAAGGAAATCGTACACGTATCCCGGACTTTGAAAGTAGAAATTGCTTTCCGGCATGTTTAAAGTCCTGTAAGTGTCGGAGTTGTATACCACATCCATAGCCTGCTCCATCGAGAGGTTATGTTCTTTGATAAGCATCACGACCAAATCGGCGGTAGTCAGCTCCACCATCAATTGAAACTCGCCTTTGCTAACATTCATAGTTCACCTCCTTTGTTGCGGCAGAAAATGGTGAGATTTTCCACGTTATCGTTGAAGGAAAGGGTGTGCATAGTTTGGTAAAATTCATCGCACAGGTCGATAGCACCAAAATTCCGCAGGTAGCGAAACGCTTGCGCATCACTCAGTTGATGATGCGAAGCAAATTCGGCAATCAATGCCACCACGTATTTTACTTTATCTTGCATAATTTCCTTTTGATTTGGCAAAGATAGTAATTGTTTAGGATATATACAATTAGGGTGGGGGAAAAGTTCACACCAGGCGGGCAAAAGCGGCGGGGATGGCGGAGGTGAAGTTCATGTCGTGGCGCGAGATGGGGTGGATGAAGCGCAGGGTTTGGGCGTGGAGGGCGAGGCGGTGGATGGGGGATGTGCCGCCGCCGTAGCGCCGGTCGCCGCTGATGGGGCAATGGATGTCGGCCAAGTGTACGCGGATTTGGTTTTTGCGGCCGGTTTCGAGCTGGAGCTCCACCAAAGCGCGGTTGCCGCGGGTTTTGAGGGTGGTGTAGCGGGTGAGAGCTTCCTTGCCTTCTTTGGGGTCGGTGGTGGAGTAGACCTCGTGGGCGGAGTTTTCGGCCAAATAGCTGTGGATGGAGCCTTCGGCGGGGTCGGGAATGCCCTCAGTCACAGCCACATAGCGGCGCTCGAGCACCATGTTGTTCCAATTGTGCTGGAGTGCCTCTTTGGCTTGGACGGTTTTGGCGAAGAGCATCAATCCGGAGGTGTGCTGGTCTAAACGATGCACGATGAACACTTTCTGGCGCGGGTCGACGCGTTTGACCCACTCGCGCAGCAGCCAGTAGGCGGTGCCTTCGCTCTTGCGGTCGGTGCCAACCGACAGCAGTCCGTAGCCCTTTTCCACCACGATGATGTCGGCGTCTTCGTACACGATTTTCAACCGCGGGTTGGAGAATACTTGGAACTGGCGCGAGGTGTTGACTTTGACCTCGTCGCCGGCTTCCAGCGGGAGGTTCCACCGGGTGGTGACTTGGCCGTTGACCATCACCTGCTGGTGCTTGAGGAAGTCTTTGACGGTGGTGCGCTTGCGGTCGGCCATCACCTGCAGCAGGAAGTCGAGCAGCCGCTCTTCGTGCTGGCGGGGCACAAAGTGGAGTATGACGTCGGGGCGGAAGCGCGTGCGCTCGGCTCCGGGCTTGGTAATCAGTTGTTTAGCCATGGCGGATTACTTTTTAGTGCGACGCGGTTTGGCCGGTTGCTTGTCTTGTTGGTCGATGATTTCGAGCACTTGTTCGTAGGTGAGGTCGGCGGCGGTTACGTCCTTGGGAATCTTGTAATTCTTGCCGCGGGCGGCGATGTACACGCCATAGCGACCGTTAAGCACTTGGATTTCAGCGTCTTGCTCGAACGTTTTGACGATGCGGTTGGCTTCGGCCGAACGCTTCTCCACAATGAGGTTGATGGCTTGCGACAGGGTGAGTTCGGCGGGCGCGATGTCCTTGGGGATGGACACGAACTTATTGTTGTGGCGCACGTAGGGGCCGAAGCGGCCGATGGCTACGGTGACGTCGTGGCCTTCGAACTCGCCGATATTGCGAGGGAATTCAAACAGGCGCAACGCTTCTTCCAAGGTGATTTCGGAGATGGATTGGCCTTTGAGCAAGGAGGCGAAGCGCGGTTTCTCATCGTCGTCGCCGCCACCGATTTGCACCAGAGGGCCGTAGCGGCCGATTTTCACCGACACGGGATGGCCTTCGGGGTCGGTGCCTAACAGGCGTTCGCCCACTTTGTGCTCCAAGCGCATGTTCATGGCCTCGGCCACCTGCGGGTGGAATTGGGTGTAGAACGCGCGGATGGCTTCGTTCCACGGCTCGCGGCCTTCGGCAATGAGGTCGAAGCGCTCTTCGACTTGCGCGGTGAAGTTGTAGTCGAGGATTTCGGGGAAGTATTCGGTGAGGAAGTCGTTGACTACCATGCCTACGTCGGTGGGTACGAGTTTGCTCTTTTCGTTGCCGACAACTTCGGTGTGAGTGGTGGAGGATACCTTGCCGTCGGCGCCGGCTCGCAGCGAGATGAACTCGCGTTCCACGCCTTCGCGTGCGCCTTTTTCGATGTAGTCGCGGCTTTGGATGGTGGAGATGGTGGGGGCGTAGGTGGAGGGTCGGCCGATGCCCAACTCTTCCATCTTCTTCACCAAAGTAGCTTCGCTGTAGCGCGGCGGATGCTGGGTAAAACGCTGATTGGCAGTGATTTCTACCGGCGATAGCGGCTGGCCGGCGGCCAAGGCGGGTAGCAACGAGGTTTCGGTGTCGGCATCCTCGGGGTCGTAGTCGGTGTTATAGTTATAGAGGCGCAGGTAGCCGTCGAATTTCACCACTTCGCCGGTGGCGGTGAACGCATCGTTGCCGCAGGTGATTTCGGCGGTGGTCTTCTCGGTTTCGGCATCGGCCATTTGCGATGCGATGGCGCGGCGGCGAATCAGGGTGTAGAGGCGGCGCTCACGGTCGGTGAGGTCGGTGGGTGTTTCCACCGTTACGTCGGTGGGTCGGATGGCTTCGTGAGCCTCTTGGGCGCCCTTCGACTGGGTGTGGTATTGGCGCACGTGGAGATATTCCTTGCCCATCTTGCCGGTAATTTCGGCGCTGATGGCGGCCACGGCCTCGGTGGAGAGGTTGAGCGAGTCGGTACGCATATAGGTGATGTAACCGGCTTCGTACAACCGCTGCGCCACCATCATGGTTTGCGCCACGGTGAAGCCCAAGCGGCGCGAGGCCTCCTGTTGGAGGGTGGAGGTGGTGAAAGGCGGCGCGGGCGACTTGTGCACCGGGCGGGTGCTCACTTCGCTCACCTTAAACGCTTCAGTGGCACAGCGTTGCACCACCTGACGCGCTTCGGCTTCGGTCGACACGCGGCGCGAGTACTCGCCGCGGACTTCGGAGCCGGCGGCGGTGGTGAAGCGTCCGCTCAGGCGGAAGTACGGCTCCGACACGAAGTTGGCAATCTCTTTCTCGCGCTCCACAATCAGGCGCAGAGCCACCGATTGCACGCGGCCGGCCGACAATTTCGGCTTGATTTTGCGCCAGAGCACGGGCGAAAGCTCAAAGCCCACGATGCGGTCCAACACGCGGCGCGCTTGCTGGGCGTCGACACGGCCGCGGTCGATGGTGCGCGGACTATCCAGCGCGGCCAAGATGGCTTTCTTGGTGATTTCGTGGAACACGATGCGGCCGGTGGTGTCGGCATCGAGGTGCAACACCTCGGCCAAGTGCCACGCAATGGCCTCTCCTTCGCGGTCCTCATCAGATGCCAACCACACCTTGTCGGCCTTGGCTGCCGCTTGACGCAACTCGCTCACCACCCGCTCCTTGTCGGCGGGTATCTCATATATCGGGGCAAAGTCGTGCTCCACGTCGATGCTGAAACTCTTGGTTTTCAAATCGCGGATATGGCCATAACTCGACATCACTCGGTAGTCCGGACCCAAGAACTTTTCGATGGTCTTGGCCTTGGCCGGAGATTCGACTATTACTAAATTTTTCATCTTACACATTAAATAATTAGATTTTCGCCGCAAAATTAGTGAATTTCTCCCAACCAATCACCAACTTTTTTCAAAAAAATTTCGCCCCCGGCGCATTACAATAATTTATTATTGTAAAAAAATCCGCCCCCCACCAGATTGGGAATTCACCGCAAGCGACAGGTTTGAAACGAATAAAACGAATCAACGAATAAAACGAATCAACGAAAAGTATTAAAAATTCGTTATTTCGTTTCTTCGTTTTTTCGTTTGAGCTCAAAATCGGCGTGTGGTAAAAATAGCCAAAAAGTTGGCGAAAATTGTAACTCAATCTTGTTAATAAATATTAACGAAGTGATAATCAGCCCGAAAATGAAAAAAAATTACCGAAAAATTTCCGTATATCGGAAATGATTAGTAACTTTGCATCGCAAAAATAATAACTAATCATCAAAATTAACTATTATGTCAGAAACTGCAAATCGCGTAGCTGCGATCATCGTAGACAAACTCGGTCTCGCTGCCGAACAAGTAACCCCCGAAGCATCCTTCACCGCTGACCTCGGCGCTGACAGCCTCGACACCGTTGAACTGATCATGGAATTCGAAAAAGAATTCGACATCGAAATCCCCGACGAAGACGCTCAAAGCATCAAGACCGTGGGCGACGCCATCAACTACATCGAATCGCACCAGAAATAAGAAACTCAATCGTGCGGCTCGAGCTTAACCTCCCGAGCCGCCGATTCTTTTTCTCTCTTCTACCCCCCTCTCCCCTTCCCCTTCACCTCTTTTCAAGATAATTCAACCCTATTTATATAGACATGGAATTAAAACGTGTAGTAGTAACCGGCCTCGGCGCTATCACCCCCATCGGCAACGACGTTGAATCCACCTGGCAAGCCGCCATCAACGGCGTAAGCGGTGCCGGCCCGATTACTCACTTTGACGCCTCACTTTTCAAAACCCAATTCGCCTGCGAAGTGAAAAACTTCAAAGGTGAAGAGCATTTCGACCGTCGCCGTCTGCGCCAGCTCGACCTCTACGCCCAATACGCATTGGTGGCCGCCGCACAAGCCGTGAAAGATGCCGACCTCGATTCCGAGGCTGTCAACAAAGACCGCGTCGGCGTGATCGTCGCTGCCGGTATCGGTGGCCTCCACACCTTCGAAGAAGAAGCCGGGTACTACGCCAAAAACGAAGAAAAAGGCCCCAAGTACAACCCCTTCTTCATCCCCAAAATGATCGCCGACATCGCCTCCGGACACATCTCCATGGACTACGGCTTCCACGGCCCCAACTACGGCGTCGTTTCCGCTTGCGCTTCCTCTAACAACGCCATCATCGACGCTTTCAACCTCATCCGCCTCGGCAAAGCCGACGCTATGGTGACCGGCGGCGCCGAAGCCGCTATCTTCCCCGCCGGCGTGGGCGGCTTCAACTCCATGCACGCCCTGTCGACCCGCAACGACTCCCCCGAAACCGCTTCCCGCCCCTTCAGCAAATCCCGCGACGGCTTCGTTATGGGCGAAGGCTCCGTGGTACTCATCCTCGAAGAACTCGAACACGCGCTGGCTCGCGGCGCTAAAATCTACGCCGAAGTGGCCGGCGGCGGCATGTCGGCCGACGCTCACCACCTCACCGCCACACACCCCGAAGGCCTCGGCGCTATCCTCTCGATGCAAAACGCCCTCGACGACGCCGAACTTACCCCCGCCGATATCGACTACATCAACGTACACGGCACCTCGACCCCCGTGGGCGACATCTCCGAAGTCAAAGCCATCCTCAAAGTATTCGGCGACGAAGCTTACAAGCTCAACATCTCTTCCACCAAATCCATGACCGGCCACCTGCTCGGTGCCACCGGCGCCCTCGAAGCAATGTTCAGCGTCAAAGCCGTCCAAGAAGACATCGTGCCCCCCACAATCAACCACGAAGAAGGCGACGACGACCCCGAAATCGACTACAACCTCAACTTCACCTTCGGCCAAGCACAGCACCGCACCGTGCGCGCCGCCCTCTCCAACTCCTTCGGCTTCGGCGGCCACAACGCCACCGTAATCGTCAAGAAGTACGTGAAGTAACCATCGGTCGCACCCGACCCCATACCAAGCGAGCCACCTCCCCTCGGAGGCGGCTCGCTTAGCATTAATGGTGGTGGTGATGATGGTGATGGGGTGGTGGCGGGGGAGGAGGACACCCGTGGCACGGGTACAGCCAATCGCAACACGAGCTAAGCATCAGGCAGCTCACCAAGATAACCAACCACAGGCGGATACGTCGTACAGTCTTCATAATCATCGAGTTTTTGAGTTTCTTTTATATATAGACTGCAAAACAACCCAAAAGTTATCACCACCCCGCAAAAAATTTTCCGCCACCTCCGGCCGCCTACTTTTTTGTCTCGGCTCTGAGCTTTAGCGAAGTCTAACTTCAAACCGCGGCGCGGTTGCCCTCCCCCCGGTCTCCGCTCTCCACTCTTGCCTCTTTTTTGGCACTTTTTTCGCTTTTTTCGCTATCTGCTTGCTTTTCAGCGAATTTTTTCGTACCTTTGCACGAATTTTGTGCGAACATAACTCAGAAGACAAATAATAATTAAAGCATCATGAATCCAATTAAAAAAACCATCGTGCTTGCCGACGGTCGTACTATCACCCTCGAAACCGGCAAATTAGCCAAGCAAGCTGATGGAGCGGTAGAACTTCGCATGGGCAACACCATGCTTCTGGCCACGGTCTGCTCGGCCAAAGAAGTGGGCGAAGGCGTAGATTTTATGCCCCTCACTGTTGAATACAAAGAAAAATTCTCGGCTGCCGGCCGTTTCCCCGGCGGCTTCCTCAAACGCGAAGGTCGCGCTTCCGACTACGAAATCCTCACCTCGCGTTTGGTCGACCGCGTAATGCGTCCTCTCTTCCCCGACAACTATCACGCCGACACTTTTGTGAACATCACCATGTTCTCCTCCGACGGCGTTGACATGCCCGATGCCCTCGCCGGCCTGGCCGCTTCCGCCGCCATCGCCTGCAGCGACATTCCCTTCAACGGCCCCATCTCCGAAGTCCGCGTGGCTCGCATCGATGGCCAATTCGTTATCAACCCCACCTTCGAACAGCTCGAAAAAGCCGATATGGAACTGATGGTCGGTGCCACTTACGACAACATCATGATGGTGGAAGGCGAAATGAACGAAGTGTCGGAACTCGAGCTCCTCGAAGCCCTCAAAACCGCCCACGAAGCCATCAAAGCCCAGTGCCTGGTTGTGAAAGAGCTCGAAGAAGCCGCCGGCAAAACCGTTAAACGCGAATACTGCCACGAAGTCAACGACGAAGACCTCCGCGCCGATGTCCGCGCCAAATGCTACGACAAAGCATACGCCATCGCCCGCCAAGGCTGCGCCGACAAACACTGGCGCCAGGATTCATTTGATGCTATCTGCCAAGAATACATCGACGCTCTCCCCGAAGAAGAACGCGAAGAAAAAGAACCGCTGGTGCGTCGCTACTACCACGACGTAGAGAAAGAAGCCATGCGCCGCTGCGTGCTCGACGAAGGCGTGCGCCTCGACGGCCGCAAGACCACCGAAATCCGCCCCATCTGGTGCGAAACCGACTACCTCCCCGGCCCTCACGGCTCCGCTATCTTCACCCGTGGTGAAACCCAAGCCCTCGCCACCGTAACTCTCGGCACCAAGCTCGACGAAAAAATCCTTGACGACGTGCTCAACCAAGGTCGCGAACGCTTCCTCCTCCACTACAACTTCCCCCCCTTCTCCACCGGCGAAGCTCGCGCCCAACGCGGCGTTGGCCGTCGCGAAATCGGCCACGGCAACTTGGCTCACCGCGCCCTCAAGCGTATGTTCCCCGACGACTTCCCCTACGTGTGCCGCGTAGTTAGCGACATCCTCGAATCTAACGGCTCCTCATCCATGGCCACCGTATGCGCCGGCACCCTGTCGCTGCTCGACGCCGGCGTGAAGATGAAGAAACCCGTAGCCGGTATCGCCATGGGCCTCATCTCCGACGGTACCAAGTACGCTATCCTCAGCGACATCCTCGGCGACGAAGACCACCTCGGCGACATGGACTTCAAAGTGACCGGTACAGCCGACGGCATCACCGCCACCCAAATGGACATCAAGTGCGACGGCCTCTCTTACGAAATCCTCGAACGCGCCCTTAACCAAGCCCGCGACGGCCGCCTCCACATCCTCAATATCATCAACGAAACCATCCCCGCTCCCCGCGAAGATTACAAGCCCCACGTACCCCGTATCGTCACCATGACCATCCCCAAAGAGCTCATCGGTGCTGTCATTGGCCCGGGCGGCAAAGTAATCCAAGGTATCCAAGAAGCATCCGGCGCCACCGTCTCCATCGACGAAATCCCCGAAGGCGGTTACATCGAAGTGGCTGCTGCCAACAAGGCATCCATCGACAAAGCCCTCGAGATGATCAACGCTATCGTGGCCCTGCCCGAAGAAGGCAAAGTATACCACGGCACCGTCCGCTCCATCATGGAATTCGGCGCATTCGTAGAATTCATGCCTAACCGCGACGGCCTCCTCCACATCAGCGAAATCTCTTGGGAACGCCTCGCCGACATGGAAGCCAGTGGCCTCAAAGAAGGCGACAAAGTCGATGTCAAACTCATCGAAATCGACAAGAAGACCGGCAAATACCGCCTGTCGATGCGTGCCCTCATCGACAAACCCGAAGGCTACGTGGAACCCGCCCGCCGCGAACGCCCCGCCCGCCGCGAACGTCCCGAAGGCGAAGGCCGCCAAGACCGTCCCCGCCGCGAAAACCGCGACCGTGGTCCCCGCCGCAACTAATCAAACCTAACATACCTCAACCTAAGCGAGCCCCCGCGGCTCGCTTTTTTTAATGCCCCCCGGCCACCGGTAGTGCCGCGGCTTGCTGCGGCATACAGGACTGGCGGCCACGCATCAGAAATCTCACGCAGATTTAGCAGATTTTTCGGAGGTGGTTGAAGGTCACGCAGGTGTACAGGATAATTTATTGATTATCATCAATTTGCAGAAGTATGGCCGTTCGTGAGTCGCACGGTTGGTGGCCCGACTTGTATGCCGAGGCAAGCCGCGGCTCTTGTAGGCATCTGATTATCAATGAATTAAATCCTGTCCTCCTGTTAAATCTCCTGTGCTCCTGTGAATTTTTTCGCGCACATTCGACCGCGTCGGACTTTTGACACACTTTCAGGGCCGGGGAGGGGCTTACCACCGCTACTTCGACAACTTCATCACCCTGGCTCGCACCCTCGGCATCTTCGACAACCCAGCCCTCCCCCTTCCCCGCGCCCAACGCCGCGCCCTCGAGCGCCTCCGCCGCAAACAAACCCGCTACTCCCACTCCGTCAAAGTGTAACGACCAGATGTGTAAGCTGTGGATATTCAACGCATTATCCTGTCCTACTGTGATTCCTTGCCCTCTGTGCCGCCCGCTCCGCGAAATCTGCGAGGAATCGTCTTCAACCGGATGGCAATCGTAAGAAATCGTCTTACCCATATCCGCTCTGCAAAACTTGCGGAAATTCCGGAAAATGGCTCTGCAAAACTTGCGGAAATTCCGGAAAATTTCCAAAATCCTTTGATTTTCAATAAATTATTTGTAAATTTGCACATCCAAAATATTTTAGCCCCGAAATCTATGGCAAAACGCATTTTTAAGCGCAAAATACAACACACACCGCTCGCTCGATGTGTTCTGCCGCAAATATTCCGACCGAATCGCTCGCCCTTTTGTGATTTATACTAAGGATCTCCGTCGCGATGGGCAAACACTGATGATACCCATCTATATTGGTCGGCTTGCTGTAATCCCCGTAGCCTATCCGCAGCCCACAATTGTTCCGCTGGACGGGTTCTTTGTGGCCGGGCCATCCGGGTATGCCGCAGCAAGCCGCGGCACTACAAGTTGCTTAAAATCAACAAAATAACCTGTTCTCCTGTTAAATCTCCTGTTCTGCGGTGAGACCTGTAACCGGATGGCAATCGTAAAAAATCGTTGAAATCGTCTTTCCCTCATCCGCCCGTGAAAATCTGCGGAATCTGCGTGAAATTGCGGCGGAGTTGGGACGCAACGCAGCCGGGGATGCAAAAAAATTTGCGGAATTTGCGGATATTTATTAACTTTGCAAACATCCTATTTTATATGGTTATGAATAATATTCCGGCTGATTTGAGTGGAGATGCTAAGCTACTATACGATATTCGAGAGCTTATCGAATCGTCAAAAGTACAGGTTGCTATCGCTGTTAATTCATCGATGACTTTGTTGTACTGGCATATCGGCTACCGTATAAACAGAGAGCTCCTCGGTGGTGAGCGTGCTGAATATGGTAAACGAGTTATTGCACAGCTGTCACAACAGTTAACAAAGCAATATGGCGGAAACCAATTTTCCGAAAAGAATCTCAACCGGATGAGGCTGTTCGCACAGCGGTTTAGTGATATATCAATTTGGACACCGGTGGTGTCCAAATTGTCGTGGTCACACTTTCTGCAAGTGATTCCAATCGAGGATAATTTGGCTCGCAACTTTTATCTCACAATGGCGGCAGACCAACGATGGTCAAAACGCACCCTCAAGTCTAAGATTGACAGTATGCTGTATGAACGCACGGCAATTGCCAAGCAGCCGAATGAAGTTGTTCTTAATGACTTGCATGAACTGCGCGATCACAAAAAGATGTCGCCTGACTTGGTATTCTGCGATCCATACGTGCTCGATTTCTTAGGTTTACAGGGAAACTTTTCTGAAAAAGACCTTGAAAGTGCGATAGTGACTGAACTTCAATCATTTATAACCGAATTCGGCAATGATTTCGCGTTCTTGGCAAGGCAGAAGCGTATAACAGTTGATAATGAGGACTATTACATTGATCTATTGTTTTTCCACCGCCGTTTGCGCTGTTTAGTGGCGTTGGAAATTAAATTAGGAACGTTCAAAGCGGCGTATAAAGGCCAGATGGAACTATATCTTCGCTGGTTGGAAAAATATGATATGGCTGAAGGAGAAAACAAACCCATCGGCTTGATTCTATGTGCAGGAAAAAACGAAGAACATGTAGAGTTGATGCATCTCAACGATAGCAATATACGCGTAGCCGACTACTTAACGAAGTTGCCCGAACGTAAAGTCTTAGAGCAGAAATTGCAGTTTGCGATTGAGCGTGCTCGTATCCGTCTTAAAGGTTCTAACGACTGATTTGTCGCCGAGCTCAAATTTATAGTCGGCTGAAGGATGTCCATCCGGGTATGCCGCAAATAGCTGATATTCAACATATTATCCTGTCCTCCTGTTAAATCTCCTGTTCTGCGGTGAGACCTGTAACCGGATGGCAATCGTAAAAAATCGTTGAAATCGTCTTTCCCTCATCCGCTCCGCAAAATCTGCGGAATCTGCGTGAAATTGCGGCGGAGTTGGGGCGCAACGCGGCCGGGGATGCAAAAAAATTTGCGGAATTTGCGGATATTTATTAACTTTGCAAGTTGAAACTAATTTGCAATTATGAACATATCATACAAATGGCTCAAGGATTACATTCCCACTGAGCTGTCAGCAGAACAAGTGGCCGAGGCTCTGACTTCCATCGGCTTGGAAACGGGCTCGGTGGAGCGCGTGGAATCAATCCGCGGCGGCCTGCGCGGCATCGTCATCGGCAAGGTGCTCACGTGTGTGGAACACCCTGATAGCGACCACCTTCATATCACCACCGTGGACCTTGGCGACGGTGAAGCTACCCAAATCGTGTGCGGCGCGCCCAATGTGGCTGCCGGCCATACTGTGGTGGTGGCTACCGTGGGCACCACTCTCTACGATGGCGACAAAGAGTTCAAAATCAAGAAATCGAAAATCCGCGGCGTGGAATCCTTCGGCATGATTTGTGCTGAGGACGAAATCGGTGTGGGCACTTCGCACGACGGCATCATCGTGTTGCCCGAAGGCGCTGCCGCTCCCGGCACTCCCGCCGCCGAGTTCTATAATCTTTCGGACGACTTCGTAATCGAAGTGGACCTCACGCCCAACCGCATCGATGCCGCTTCGCACTTCGGTGTGGCTCGCGATTTGGCGGCCTACCTCGCTGCCCACAGCGACAACGCTCCGGCGCTTTTGAAGCCTTCGGTCGACGGCTTCGCCATCGACTGCCCCGAGGCTAAGTCGGTGGAGGTGGAAGTGGCCGATGCCGCCCTCTGCCCGCGTTACTGCGGCCTGACCATCACCGGTGTCACCGTTAAGGAAAGTCCCGACTGGCTCAAAGAGCGCCTCAGCGTGATTGGTCTTCGTCCTATCAACAATGTGGTGGACGTGACCAACTACATCCTGATGGCTCTTGGCCAACCGCTCCACGCTTTCGACCGCTCGAAAATCGCCGGCGACCGCGTGGTGGTGCGCCGCTGCGAGCCGCGTAAGTTCGTCACCCTCGACGAGGTGGAGCGCACCCTCTCGCCCGACGACCTGATGATTTGCAACGCCGAAGAGCCCATGTGCATCGCCGGCGTATTCGGCGGCCTCGGCTCGGGTGTGACTGCATCCACCACCGAAGTCTTCCTTGAAAGCGCTTGCTTCAATCCCACCTCCGTGCGCAAAACCGCCCGTCGCCACGGCCTCAGCACCGATGCCTCGTTCCGCTTCGAACGCGGTGTCGACCCCAACGGTTGCCTCTACGCCATGCGCCTCGCCGCACTACTCATCAAAGAAGTGGCCGGCGGCCAAATCGTGGGCCACGAAGTGGACGTATACCCCGAACCCGCTGCGCCCTATCCCGTGGAACTCTCCTACGGCCAAATCACCGCGCTCTTGGGCGAAGAAATCGACCACAGTGTCGTTGATTCCATCCTCAAATCCTTGGAAATCAACATTGTAAACCGCAGCGAAGACGGCACCCTTAGCCTTGAAGTGCCCACCTACCGCTTCGACGTGCGCCGCCCCTGCGACGTAATCGAAGACCTGCTGCGCATCTACGGTTACAATAACATCGCTATCCCCACCGCGCTGCACGCTTCGGTGCAAGTAAAGACTCCGGTGGATGCGGCCGATGACCTCCGCCGCTTAGTGGCCGACTGCCTCACCGGTGCCGGCTGGAGCGAAATCCTCAACAACTCGCTCACCGCCAAGGGCTATTATGCCGAACTGACCTCGTTCCCCGCCGCTCACTGCGTGGAACTGCTCAACCCGCTGAGCCAAGACCTCAACGTGATGCGCCAGACGCTGCTGTTCGGCGGCCTCGAATCCTTGGCTCACAACATCAACCGCCGTGCCGCCGACCTCGCCATGTACGAATTCGGCAACGTCTACGAACTCAACCCCGAGAAGGAATCCACCGACGATGCGCCCCTGCGTCCCTACAGCCAGCACGCCCGCCTCGGCATCTGGCTCACCGGCAATGCCGTCGATGCCTCGTGGAATCGCCAAGCGCTCGAAGCATCGTTCTACGACCTTCGTGCCGCCGTGCAACTGGTGCTCACCCGCTGCGGCTTGAACGCGGCCGAGTTGGCCTTCCGTCCCACCGATGACCGTGCCGACATCTTCTCCGCCGCCTTGGCAGTGGAAACTCGCGCCGGACGTTGCCTCGGCTACCTTGGCATTCTCTCGCGCAAAGTCACCGTGCCCGCACAGGTGAAAGTGCCCGTGTTCTTCGCCGAACTCGATTGGGACACCATCACCTCCCTCGCAGCCAAACGCACCACCACCTTCGCGCCCCTGCCCAAGACGCAGGCCGTGCACCGCGACCTCTCGCTGCTGATCGACAATACCGTAACCTTCGCCGACATCGAACGCGTCGTGCGCCAAAGCGAGCGCAAGTTGCTGCGTGAAGTGACGCTCTTCGACGTGTACGAAGGCAAGGGCCTGCCCGCCGGCAAGAAGTCATACGCCATCGCTATTACCCTCCAAGATGACGAAAAAACCCTCAACGACAACACCACCGACGGCGTGATGAACAAAATCATCGCCAACTTGCGCCGCCAACTCGGTGCCGAACTCCGATAAATCATCTAAAAACAAAATAATCTTCATAAAAATCCACTCCAATGGGAAGAGCATTTGAATACCGCAAAGCCCGCAAACTCAAACGCTGGGGCAACATGTCGCGAACCTTCACCCGCATCGGCAAAGAAATCACCATCGCAGCCAAAGCCGGCGGTCCCGACCCCTCTACCAACCCCCGTCTCCGCGCTCTGATGCAAAACGCCAAGGCCGCCAACATGCCGAAAGACACTGTGGAACGCGCCATCAAAAAAGCTACCGATAAAGACGCCGGCGACTACAAGGAAATCACTTACGAAGGATACGGCCCCTTCGGCATCGCCATCTTCGTGGAAGCCGCTACCGACAACAACACCCGCACCGTGGCCAACGTCCGCTCTTACTTCACCAAGTTCGGCGGCTCCCTCGGCACCCAAGGCTCCCTCACCTTCTTGTTCGAACACAAATCCGTGTTCAAAATCAAACCCAAAGACGGCGTTGAACTCGAAGACCTCGAACTCGAACTCATCGACTACGGCGTGGACGAACTCGAAAACGACGAGGACGAAGAAGGCAACCCCCTGATCACCCTCTACGGCGGCTTCGAAGACTATCCCGCCATCCAAAAGTACCTCGAAGACAACGGTTTCGAAATCGTTTCCTCCGAATTCGAACGCATCCCCAACGACCTCAAAGAAGTCACCCCGGAACAGCGCGAAACCCTCAACAAGCTCCTCGAAAAGCTCGAAGACGACGAAGACGTGCAAAACGTGTTCCACAACATGGCTGAAGGCGACAACGAGGAATAACCCTCTGTCTATCAATCATTTGCGCAAGGAGCACCGGCTTCAGCCGGTGCTCCTTGCGTGCTGTGAGTCCTGTGGTGAGGCGGAAGCCGAACTGCTGCT
>JBJEKG010000107.1:0-3288 GCA_051878535.1 Muribaculaceae bacterium | reverse complement strand
GGTCACTACGAACGCTTCACCAACATTCAAACCACTCGCGCCAACAACGTCACCACCGACCGCATCTACCAAAGCGTCATCGACAAAGAACGCCGCGGCGACTACTTAGGCAAAACCGTGCAAATCGTGCCCCATATCACCGACGAAATCAAACGCGCCGTCAAAGCCCTCGGCAACACCGGCAACTTCGACTTCGTCATCACCGAAATCGGCGGCGTGGTCGGCGACATCGAATCTCTCCCCTTCCTCGAAGCCGTGCGCCAACTCCGCTGGGAACTCGGCACCAACAGCCTCTGCATCCACCTCACCTACGTGCCCTACATCGCGGCCGCCAAGGAGCTGAAAACCAAGCCTACTCAGCACTCGGTGAAGAAGCTCCAAGAGCTCGGCATTCAACCGGATGTGTTGGTATTACGCACCGAGCGCCACATCGCCCCCGAAATGCGCCGCAAAATCGCCCTGTTCTGCAACGTGGCCGCCGACGCCGTGGTGCAATCCATCGACGTGGACACCATCTACCGCGTACCGCTGAAAATGCACGAGCAGCAGCTCGACCAAATCGTGCTGCGCAAAACACAAATACCCATGGAAGGCGAACCCAACATGGGCCCGTGGATGGACTTCCTCGGCAAGATGGACGCAGCCACCGACACCGTCACAATCGGCCTCGTGGGCAAATACGTTGAACTCCAAGACGCTTACAAGTCAATCAACGAAGCCCTCTTCCAAGCCGCCACCTACAACACCCACAAGCTCAAACTCATCTACATCCACTCCGAAAAAGTCAACGACGGCAACGTGGCCGAACGCCTCCAAGGCCTCGACGGCGTTATCATCGCCCCCGGCTTCGGCCAGCGCGGCATCGAAGGCAAGTTCGTGGCGCTGAAATACTGCCGCGAGCACAACATCCCCACCTTCGGCATCTGCCTCGGCATGCAATGCATGGTCATCGAGTTTGCCCGCGACGTCCTCGGCCTCGCCGATGCCAACTCCACCGAAATGGACCCCTCGACCGAGCACAACGTCATCGACCTGATGGAAGAGCAAAAGAGCATCTCCAACATGGGCGGCACCATGCGCCTCGGTGCATACGAATGTCGCCTCGCTCCCGGCTCCAAAGCCGCACAAGCATACGGCACCGATGTGGTGCGCGAACGCCATCGCCACCGCTTCGAATTCAACAACGAATACCGCGACCAATTCGAACGCGCCGGCATGGCTTGCGTGGGCGAAAACCCTGAAACTCACCTGGTTGAAGTGGTTGAACTCCCCGCCCTCCGCTGGTTCGTCGGCACTCAATATCACCCCGAATATTCATCAACGGTGCTTCAGCCCAACCCGCTGTTCCTCTCCTTCGTGAAGGCCGCAATCGCCTACGGCCAAGAGCACCGCTAATCCCTCCCTACACAATCAATGGACAAGAACACAGTTTGGGGTTTGGTGCTCATGGCAGCCATCTTCTTTGGCTTCATGTACTGCAGCAAACCCTCGCAAGAACAAATCGCGCAGCAACAACAGTCGGCTGCCACCACCACCGAGCAACAAGCGCCCGCCCTCTCCGGTGCCGACTTGCTCGCGCCCGCTCAGATGGGCCATCTCCGTCAGGCTGTGGCCACACTCGGCACTGACAGCGTTTACACCGACCAAGCGCTCAACCTGCGCCTCACCGCCGCCGGTGTGGAAGGCACTGTAAGCGTTGACACTCTGCAAGTTAGCCTCGCCGCACTCACCGACAGTACTTCCGCCGTCGACCCCGCCGTGCGCCGCCAAGCCGTCGCCACCGTCGAAGGCCTCATCAACCGCAGCTCCAAGTACGGCCCCTTTGCCGCAGCACTCTCCGGAGAAAACACGCCCGTGGTGCTCGAAAACGACTTAGTGAAAATCACCATCAATACCCGCGGTGCGATGGTGGCCCAAGCCGAACTGAAACAGCACTTCTCCACCCGCTCGGGCGAGAAAGAAACCGTGAGCCTGTTCAAAGGCCTCAACGACGGCTACGGCTTCATCTTCACCACCAACGACCAGCGTCTCGACACCCGCGAATTCAACTTCCGCATCGCCGAGCAAACCGACTCCACCGTGCTGCTCCAGTTGCCAATCTCCACCGGCGCCACCTGGGGCATCCGCTACACCCTCTCGCCCGATAACTACCTGCTCCACACCGAGATAGTGCAGCAAGGCATGGCCCTCGCACTCCCCGCTTCCACCGCCTCAATCGACTTCCAATGGCACCAAACCATGGCTCGCAACGAGAAAGGCCGCACCTTCGAGGAACGCAACTCCGGCATACATTATAAATATGTAGGCGATTCCCCCGACGACCTCACCGCCACCTCCGACGAAACCGAATCGCTCAACAACCGCGTGAAGTGGGTCGCATTCAAGAACCAATACTTCTCGTCAATCATCATCGCCAAGGACTACTTCGCCTCCGCCGAGGTGTCGCACTCTCAAATCAAGGACGGCGACTTTGTCAAGGACCTCAACATGAAGGCGTCCCTGCCCTATAACCTCAACGACGGCACCGCCGCCACCTTCGACTTCTACTTCGGCCCCAACGAATACGACCGCCTCTGCGACCTCGACGACGCGCTCCAATCCGACGAAGACCTCGACCTCGGTCGCCTCATCCCCTTGGGATGGAGCCTCTTCCGCTGGATTAACACCTTGATTATCATGCCCGTATTCAACTTACTCGCCTCTTCCGGCATGAACATGGGCCTGGTAATCCTGCTGCTCACCCTCTTCATCAAGCTCATCATCTTCCCCTTCACCTACAAGAGCCTCAAGGGTCAAGCACGTATGCGCCTCCTCCGCCCCGAAATCGACGCAATCAACAAGAAATACCCCGGTCAAGAGAACATGCAGAAGCGCCAACAAGAAACCATGGCACTCTACTCCCGCGCCGGCGCTTCGCCCTTCTCCGGTTGCTTACCTATGTTGCTGCAAATGCCCGTGCTGGTGGCCATGTTCTCCTTCCTGCCCTCCGCCATCGGCCTCCGCGGCGAATCATTCCTGTGGGCATCCGACCTCTCCGCGCCCGACTTCATCGTTGAACTGCCCTTCTCCATCCCCTTCTACGGCAATGGCGTAGCCCTGTTCTGCTTGATGATGACCGTGGTCAACGTGGTGTACATGCGCATCAACATGCAAAACCAACCCGGCGGCGAAGGCATGCCCGGCATGAAATGGATGATGTACCTCATGCCCGTGATGTTCCTATTCTTCTTCAACGACTACGCATCCGGCCTCAGCTACTACTACTTCCTGTCGCTGCTCATCACCATC
>JBJEKG010000106.1:0-3291 GCA_051878535.1 Muribaculaceae bacterium | reverse complement strand
TTTTTACGTTTAGTTGTCACGAATCTATGTTTTAAATGAAAGAGCCGTGTTTTTTTTAACAACTGTTTTTTTACATTGGTCCGTTTATTCGTTTATCCCTGCCTGCGAGTGGATAGCTGAGTAGTTAGGATTTGGCTTCGCAGCCAAATTCAAACACGGCTTCGGCGGCGATTTGGCCCCGCGAATCGGTATTTTGTGCAAATCAGCCACCCCGCGAATCGGTATTTTGTGCAAATCAGCACAAATTTTACCTGTAATTTTTGACATTCCCGTCATTAATCCTTTGATTTTCCGATTTTTATCACTAACTTTGCAGCATGGAAAATTCTCAGTTTAAAATATTTCGCCGAAAAGTATACCAAGACATGCTTCAATGGAAGCAGCAAAGTAATGGTAAAACAGCCCTTTTAATCAAGGGAGCACGGCGTATCGGAAAGTCAACCATCGCCCAAGTATTCGCCAAAAACGAGTACAAAACCTTCATTGCCATTGATTTTGCCAAAGCAGCGAAGACAATTCAGGAATTATTTGATGATCTTTCCGATTTAAATTACATTTTCACACATCTTCAGTCGGAATATGGTGTTCATTTATATCCTCGGCAATCAGTCATCATCTTCGACGAGGTGCAAAAATGCCCGAATGCACGACAGGCTATCAAATATTTGGTAGCTGATGGTCGGTTTGACTATATCGAAACCGGATCTCTGATATCAATACGTCAGAATATCCAAAACATCATCATCCCAAGCGAGGAGACGCAAATAACCATGCATCCGATGGACTTTGAAGAGTTCCTTTGGGCTCGTGGCGACGAACTGAGAATGGATATAGTGCGTTATGCTTTCGACAAGAATAGGCCCTTGGGCGAAAACGCCCATCGCAAGATGATGCGCGATTTCCGGCTGTATATGATAGTTGGTGGAATGCCACAGTCGGTTGAAACATACTTGACAACCAACAACTTGGAGGCATGCGACAGCACCAAAAGAAGCATTCTCAACCTCTACGAAGAAGACCTTCGGAAATGCGACCCTTCCGGTCGTGCTTCGCGGATATTCCGATCGATTCCTTCGGAACTATACCGTAATACCTCGCGTTACCACGTGTCGAGCGTTATCGAAAATGCACGCGTGGAGCGTTTGACCGAAGTGTGGCAGGATCTTGAAGAGTCGCTCATTGTAAACTTTGCTTACCACTGTACCGATCCCAATGTAGGACTTTCCCTTAAGGTAAATATGGATTGCTTCAAACTCTTTATGGCCGACACCGGGCTTTTCGTCACAATGGCCTTCAATGATAAGAAGACCACCGATGGCTCAATATACAATAAGTTATTAGCCGATCATCTAAGCATCGACCTCGGATATGTCTACGAAAACATAGTGGCACAAATGCTCCGTGCTGCCGGAAACAACCTCTTCTACTACACCTTTCCAAAAGACAATTCACACCACAACTATGAGATTGACTTCCTGATAGTTCGCAATCAAAAAGTATGTCCAATCGAAGTAAAATCCGGCAACTTTCGCTCTCATGCTTCTATTGATGCCTTCATCAGCAAATACCACCAGCGTATACACTGCCCATACCTGCTCACCTGCAAAGATCTTGCCCAAAAGGAGCAAATACGCGTGCTTCCAATATATATGACCGGCCTGCTGTAAACGCGTAATATACACAGTAGTCTCTAAGCCATCAAAACCTGCATAACGTAAAAAGTAATATTCCTATTTTTTACGTTACCACACCCCGCGAATCGGTATTTTGTGCAAATCAGCCACCCCGCGAATCGGTATTTTGTGCAAATCAGCACAAATTTTACCTGTAATTTTTGACATTTCCGTCATTAATCCTTTGAAATTCAGGTTTTTATGGATTGCCCTATAAAATTGGTTATTATATTTGTTAATAAGAAAGTGTGTGTCAAAAGTCTACAGATGGAGGTGCCCCCATCACCCATGAAACTTTCTATATGAGCCTACCGACATTGTGCGGCCTTGCTCCGTGCGAAAATGTTGGCGGCGCAGATTTTTTTGGTGCGTTGGCGGGAATTTCGTAACTTTGTGGTTTAGATTCAAATCTGTAACGCAAATGAATGTAGTACTTGTGAATCATAGCGACACCTTAGGCGGTGCATCGGTGGTGACTTTCCGGTTGATGGAGGCATTGCGCCTGCATGGCATCGATGCGCATCTGCTGGTGCGCGACAACCAAACCGACTGCCCGTGGGTGACGTGCGCCGCACCGCGCTGGCGTGCGCGTATCCCCTTCTACAAAGAGCACGCCCGCATATTCTTGGGCAACGGCTTCTCGCGCGCTGACCTATTCAAGGTGTCAATCGCCACCGACGGCCTGTCGCTCAGCTCGCATCCGCTGATTAAGCAAGCCGACGTGGTGGTGCTCAACTGGGTCAACCAAGGCTTCCTCTCGCTCCACGAGGTGCGCCGCATCGCTGCCGTGAAGCCGGTGGTGTGGGTGATGCACGACATGTGGAACCTCACCGGCGTGTGTCACCATGCCGGCGACTGCGACCGCTATCTCGACTCCTGCCACCACTGCCCGCTGCTCCATACCGGCGCATCCGCTCGCGACCTCTCGGCCAAGACATTCCGCCGCAAGCAGCGCCTGTACGACCGCACCGACATCCGCTTCGTGGCTGTGAGCAACTGGCTCGCCGAGCGCGCCCGCCAAAGCGCCTTGCTGCGCAATCAGAAGGTCAGCGTGATTCATAACCCCTTCGACATCGCCGCCCTGCGCCCGGCCAAGCCCATGACCCGCGGCGCCCTCGGCCTGCCCGAGAACGTGCCCTTGGTGGTGATGTGCGCTGCGCGATTGGACGACCCCATCAAGTGTTTCGACAAGGCCATCGAAGCGCTCAACGGCATCACCGACACCAACGCCGTGGCCGTGCTCATCGGCGAACTGCGCGACCACTCGCTGCTGTCGCACATCCGCCTGCCCTTCCGCCACCTCGGACCCATCTACGACAGCCGCCGCCTGCGGTCGGTCTTCGCCCATGCCGCCGCCGTCCTCTCCACCTCCAGTTTCGAATCCTTCGGCGCCACCCTGCTCGAAGGCCAAGCCGCCGGCGCCACGCCCGTGGCCCCGGTGCACGATGGCCGTGCCGACATCATCACCGACGGCGTCACCGGTTACTCCTTCGGCCCCAACCGCTCGGCCGCCGATGCCCTGCGCCTGGCCATCGACAAGCCAATCCCGGCCGACACCTTGCTCGAGGCTGCCGCGCGATACTCCTACCGCTCCGTAGCCTCCGCCTACAAGTCGCTT
>JBJEKG010000105.1:0-3313 GCA_051878535.1 Muribaculaceae bacterium | reverse complement strand
CGTGCTGTTCCTCTTCCTGATGAACGTGCGTACCACCATTATATCGCTCACCGCGCTGCCTATCTCCTTGGTAATCACCATCTTGATTCTCCACGGCTTGGGCTACACCATCAACACCATGAGTCTCGGCGGTATCGCCATCGCCATCGGCTCCTTGGTCGACGATGCCATCGTCGACGTGGAGAATGTGTACAAACGACTACGGCAAAACCGCGCTCTGCCGCCCACCAAGCGCCAGCCGCTACTCAAAGCCGTGTTCGATGCTTCGGCCGAGGTGCGTATGCCTATCTTCAACTCGTCGCTGATTATCATCGCCAGCTTCATGCCGCTGTTCTTCCTTTCCGGCATGGAAGGTCGACTGCTCATTCCCCTTGGCGTGTCGTTCATCGTGGCACTTATCGCCTCCACCATCGTGGCGCTCACCGTCACCCCAACCCTGTGCGCATATCTGCTCGCCCCGAAGAACGCCACTGACGAGAAGAAACACAAAGAACCGTGGCTAACTCGCAAGATGCGAGCCATTTACATGGTGTTGCTCAACTTCACCATCGGCCACACCAAGCTCATGCTCACCTCCGTCGGTGCTATGTTCTTGGCCGCCGCCATCCTGTTCTGCACCATCGGCCGCTCGTTCCTGCCATCGTTCAACGAAGGCTCGTTCACCATCAACATCGCCACCCTTCCCGGCGTATCCCTTGAAGAAAGCGACAAGATAGCCGCCGAGGCCGAGCGCATCATCATGTCTGTGCCCGAGGTGCGCAACGTCGCCCGCAAAACCGGCCGCGCCGAGTTGGCCGAGCACTCGCAAGGCCCCAACTCCTCCGAAATGGAAGTGCCGTACACCCTCACCGACCGCTCCCGCACCGAAGTCGCCAACGAAATCCGCGAGAAGCTGTCGGAAATGCCCGGCGTGAGCGTCGAAGTGGGTCAACCTATCTCCCACCGTATCGATGCCATGCTCTCCGGCACCAAGTCGCAAATCGCCATCAAGATTTTCGGCGACGACCTGTCAAAGCTCTACTCCGTCGGCTCCAACGTCAAGACGCTCATCGCCGGCATTCCCGGCGTGGTTGACGCCAACATCGAGCAGCAAATCGAGCGTCCGCAGTTGGTTATCAAGCCGCGGCGCGAACTGTTGGCACAGTACGGCATCACCATGGCCGAGTTCAACTGCGCCGTGTCCACCGCCATCGGCGGCCGCACCGTGTCGCAGGTCTACGACCAAGGTCTGCCCTACGATGTCAAACTCTATGCCGACGAATCCCTGCGCACATCCTTGGACGGCATCTGCCGCCTCACCATCGACTCCAACCGCGGCCCGATTCCCTTGGCGCAAGTGGCCGAAATCACCTCTACAGTAGGTCCTAACACCATAAACCGCGAGGACGTGAAGCGCCGCATCATCGTTTCGGCTAACGTCGATGGCCGCGACCTGCGCAGCGTAATCAACGACATCCAAACCGCCATCAACGAGCAGGTGCAACTGCCTGAAAACTACTACGTTACCTACGGCGGTCAGTTCGAAAGCGAGGAACGTGCTTCCCGTACCCTGTTGCTCACCTCCATCTGCGCCCTGTTAGTGATTCTGATGTTGCTCTACGCCCAGTTCAAGAGCTGGATTGATTCCGCTATCATCCTGATTAACATCCCGTTAGCACTGATTGGCGGCGTGTTTATCTTGGTATTCACCGGCGCTGAACTCAATATCCCCGCCATCATCGGCTTCATCTCGCTGTTGGGCATCACCACCCGCAACGGTATGCTGCTCATCTCCCATTACAAGGTGCTCCACGACGAAGGTCACACCCTCAAAGAGTGCATCCTCATCGGCTCATCCGACCGTCTGCTCCCGATTATCATGACCGCCCTCACTTCGGCTTTGGCCATGATTCCCTTGGCTGTCAACGGCGAAAAAACCGGCAATGAAATCCAAGCACCTATGGCCATGGTCATCCTCGGCGGCTTGATTTCCTCCACCATCCTCAACGTGTTCGTGGTGCCCGCTCTCTACCGCCTCGTTAACATCAAAAAGCTGAACAAATGAAACGTAAGTTTATAACCATACTCGCGGTGGCCGCCTCGTTGGCCGCCACCGCCCAATCCGGCTTCCAGTCAGTAATCACCTCTGTATTAAGTAATAACGGCGAGGTGAATGCGGCCATCGCCGTCGAAGAAGCCGCTCTGGCCGGCGCTCGTTCGGAGAATACCCTCCCCGGCGCTGAAATCGATGCCGAACACCTCTGGGGCGAGAACGGCTCCGGCAACCGCTACAGCATCGGCATCAGCCAGGAGTTCGAAATGCCGTGGGTATACTCCGCCCGTCGCGGCGCTATCAACGCGCAGGCACAGGCCGTGGACTATGCAAAGGCTGCCATTTGGGCTGATAAAGCGCTGGCGGTCAAACAGTTGATTATCGATATTATCAACGCCAAGCAACGCCTCGCTTTCTATGAAGAACTCGGCCGCAACCTTGCCGCTATCGACTCGCTTACACGTCGCTCATTTGAGTTGGGTAATGCCACTGTGTTGGATGTACGTAAGCTGCAACTCTCCATCCTCGACAACAACCGCAGCATCGACGCCTGCCGTGCCGATATTGCCACCCTGCAAGCATCATTGCGCGCGCAAGGTGCCGAATTCGACGCTACTGCAGCCATCTGGGACGCATATCCGGCTCAGACGCTGACCGCAGCCAGCACCAACCCCGAGGACTACTACCAGTACCACCTCGGTCGGCTCAACGCACAAGCTGCTCAGTATCAGGCCTCTGCAGTTCGCCGTCAGGCATGGCCCACCTTGGCGCTCGGCTACCAGTTCAGCTACGAGGACCACACTAACTTCCACGGCCTTACCGTCACCCTGCGCCTGCCGTCGTACTCCCAGCGCCAGCGCCGCTTGGCCGCCGACTACGCCGCCCAAGCCATCGTGTCGCAGTACGACTTCGAGCTGACCCAAGCCATGAGCGAAGCCGCCGGTGAAGCCGCCGCCGCCCAAGCCCTCCAGCGCTCCATCGACCAGTACGCATCCCTCAGCGGCGACACCTCCTACCTCGACCTCCTGCACAAAGCCTTCACAGGCGGCGAACTCTCCGTCATCGACTACCTCAACGAAGTCAACCTCTTCAAGAGCGCCCGCCTCAGCTTCATCGACCTCGACTACCGCTACCAACTCTCCTTAGCCCGCCTCAACCGCTACCGCTCCCTCGACTTCAACTAACCCCCTCCCCCCCCACACATATCGCGGCCCCGGAGCCAAACCGCTCCGGGGCCGCATTCGTATACCCACCAAGATAACCACCCACCGGTAGTGCCGC
>JBJEKG010000104.1:0-3332 GCA_051878535.1 Muribaculaceae bacterium | reverse complement strand
TTGCAAAGATACAAAAAATTGGGAATAAAAAGAGTGATAGGTACAAATTTTTGGGAATAACCACCCCGAAAGGTACAAATTTTTGGGAATAACGGATGGTTGAGAGGTAAGAGTGGAGACAAAAGGTGGGCGGTGGTTTCCCGGCTTCGCCGAGATGGCAGCTGAAGCTGCCTGGCCAGAGACGAAAAGAAGGGGGCGGGCCATCCGGGTATGCCGAGGCAAGCCTCGGCTACTTGTAATCGATTGAATATTAACAAATTAAATTCTATCTTCCTGTCTTCTATCGATTTTTTTGCACGCTTAGTTACAGTTTATTTATTTGCGGAGGAGGCGGTTGGCGCGTGCTTGGAGTTGGGCGGAGCGGTCGGGGTCGGTGGGTTGGAGGTAGTAGGCGAGGTAGAGGAGGGCGTCGACGTTGTCGGGGTTCACGCGCAAGATGTGCTCCCAGGTGTCGGCCGCGGCGGGCATGTCGCCGCAGAGCATATAGCCTTGGGCGAGGATGGCGAGGTAGTCGACGGAATCGGGGATGGGTGCGAGCATCACTTGGGCGTAGTGCACCATCATCGGGCCGTCGCGGCGGAAGGTGTAGTGGCGCAGCAGCTGGTTGTCGATGGCGCGTTGCATCCAGGTGAACTGGCGCTGCATCCGTTGCAGATATGGGCCAAAGGCGTCGGAATCAGCTGCTTGGAAGAAGTCGCCGCGGACGTTTTCCAGCAGCGAAGCGAGGCCGATGCCGTGGGCCATGGCGTCCTCGAGCAGCGAGATGGAGGTGATGGTGTCGCCGCTGAGGTCGTAGGCCACGATGGCGCGCGAGTAGAGCTGCAGCGAGTCGGGTCGGTCGGCGATGAGCAAGCCGTAGAGGGTGGCGGCGTGGGTCCATTCGCCGTAGGCAAACTCGCGGTCGGCCCGGATGGCGCGGCGCTCGAACTGCGGGTTCTCGGCCGCGGCCATCAGGGTGGTTAGCAGGGTGATTATCAGCAGTATACGACGCATATCAATAGCGGAAAGAGCTGCCGCCGAGGAATTCGCGCATCAGCGAGGTGGAGGGTACCGATTCCAAGGCGATGGGGCGGAAATAGTGGATGAATCGCAGCAGGCGCTGGGCTTCGCAGTACTCGACGGTGTCGCGTGGCACTTGCTTCAGAAGCGGTTCGGCGAACTGGCCGAGCACGGCCAACTCGTAGAGCAGCGAGGAGTTGAACATAGCGTCGGCGTTCTCTTGGTAAGGGAAAATCCACTTCTCTTCGCCGCGGCGCACGCCCGGCCAGCGGCGGATGGTGTTGAGGGCATCGGTGCCGCGGAAAGAGTTGTCGCGGATGATGCGGCGAAGCAGGCGGTTGTCGGTGGTGGGAATCCAGTTGTGGCCGTCGATGTTGATGGTGGTGAGCGCCGACACGTACAGGCGGAATTTCAACTCGTCGGGAATCTGGGCGGTGAGCTCGGGATTGAGGCCGTGGATGCCCTCGATGAGCAGAATGGAGCCGGGTGTGAGGGTGATGGTGTTGCCGCGATATTCGCGTTGGCCGGTTTGGAAGTTGTATGTGGGCAGGGCCACTTCCTTGCCGGCGAGAATGTCGGCGAGGTCGCGGTTAAACTGCTCGAGGTCAAGGGCGTAGAGCGATTCATAGTCGTAGTCGCCTTTCTCGTCGAGCGGGGTGTGTACGCGGTCCACAAAGTAGTCGTCCAGCGAAATCATTTGCGGGCGCAAGAGGTTGGTCATCAGCTGGATAGCCAAACGCTTGGTGGAAGTTGTCTTGCCCGACGACGACGGGCCGGAGATGAGCACCACGCGCGCCCCACCCTGCCGGTAGCGGCGGGTGATTTCGTCGGCGATGCGAGTGAGAGCTTTCTCGTGGAGGGCTTCCGACACGTTCACCAAGTCGGCTGCGTGGCCGTGTTCGAGGGCTTGATTGAGAGCGTTGACCGAATCCACGCCGATGATTTTGTTAAAGGCGATGTAGTCGGTGAAAGCCTTGAACATTTTCTCCTGGGGCACGAATGCAGCGGGTTGCGCCGGGTTCTTGGCATCGAAGGCCATCATTAGCAGGCCGTCCTTGAATGGGCGCAGTTGCCACACGTCGACCATGCCGGTGGAGGGCGCCAGCACGCTGTAGAAGTTGTCGGCGATGCCGTCGAGGCTGTAGTACTTGGTGTACATTTCGCGGGCGGATTCCAGCAGTTCGACCTTGTCGGTAAGCCCTTGACGCTTAAACACTTCGATGGCTTCGGCGGTGGGCACTTCGTGGAGGATGAACGGCAGGTCGCGTTCAACCAGCGAGCGCATCTCCGCGGCGATGGCCTCCACCAACTCGGGTGTGCACTCCACCCCGCTGCCCAAGCGGCAGAAGTAGCCGCCCGAGAGCGAGTGCTCGATAGTGAGGGCCGCCTGCGGGCACACGCGGCAGATGGCGCAGTAGAGCATCATGCACAGCGAGCGCACGTAGGCGCGCTGGCCGGCTGCCTCGGTTTTGGCGATGAAGCGCACCGTGCGCGGACGGTAGATGCGAAACGACATGTGTTCGTGGCGGTTATTCACTAATGCCGAGATGGGTTCGAAGCCGAGGTTGAGTCCTTTGGCTAATTCGAGCAGGGACTGGCCCGGTTCGACGGCTATGTTGGTGCCTGTGTTGAGGCATAAAACGTTCAAAGTATTGTCCATAGTCAAGAAGAATTATTCAGAGATGGCAAAGTTAGCAAAAATCTCCAAATAAAGAACGCGCCGAGGGCAAAAAAGTTTGCGTTAAAATAAAATGTGTCAAAAAGTTTGTTGTCCGGTGATAGAAAATGGCGGTGGGGAGGCTCTTTAAAGCAAACGAAGGAACCACAGTTTTCATAGAATCATGACTTAAGGTCAGATTCGCTCCTTCTCCCATTCATCTAAAACCAGAGGAATCTGACCTGGGCCGGCTCGCAAGCCGGCCCTTTCCTCATATTTCATTTTCATACTAAATGGAACAGGCGCATTGATGCGAGCAGGTGCCCGAAGCAGGTGCAAAAAGGCTCAGCGCATGTTTGCCGCATACCCCGAGGTGACGGGTGAGGGTGATAAAGTTACAAAAAATGATTGGCGGCGTGGCGGAGTTGTTTGCGGCGGAGGCGTTCGATGGCGCGGCGTTGTGCACGGGGAAGGGGGAGAGCGGGGTTGTCGAAGAGGAAGGTGGCGGCTTGTTCGGCAGTGGGCGGTTCGGGGTTGTCGATGAGACCGAGGGTGCGGGTGAGGGTGATGAAGTTGTCGAGGTAGCGGTGGTCGTCGGCGGTGTGGACTAAGTTGCCTGTGAAGATGAGGTGGAGGTAGCTGTTGAGCACGGCGAGCATGTACTGGTCGGGGCAGC
>JBJEKG010000103.1:0-3338 GCA_051878535.1 Muribaculaceae bacterium | reverse complement strand
GGGTAGAACCAGTAGAAGAACGGAGTGCCGGTCACACCGTAGAACTTGACCAAGTCGCCCGGCTGGTGGCGGTTGATTACCGCGCGTTTGATGCCGCGCAGGAAGAATTCTTGCAACATTTCCTGGGCTTCTTGGGGATGGCGAGCGTAGGTCACGTCCTCGTGGTGCTTGGTGTGGCTTTCGCCGCGCTTAATCCAGCATGCGGAGATGTTGGCCTCGGCTAACTTGTTGAGTACCACCTCGTCGGTGTCCACAATCAAGCTGTCGGGGTAGGGGATGGAGCGGCTTTGCATGATGCGGGTGAGGCGCTCGCGCACGCAGTTCTCCACGCCGTAGCCCGAGTTGATGACCAGTGCGCCGTCGTCCTCCAATTGCTGCAGCCGCTGATAAGATTCGCGCTCGCGACACATATTTAATATAATACGTTCGCTCACCGCCCCCGAGAGGAACTGCTCCTCGGAGTAAAGGTTGACCTCGCAACTGCGTTTGCGCAATTGCTCGGCCACCATGTTGAGAATGGCGGCATCATTGCCTATGTGATTGGGCGAAAAGGCTCCGGCACGCAATATGCCGGCGATTTTTACTTGAGCCATGACCGGTATTACTTAAAGTCAAAAAGGGTAGACGAGCGCTCGCTCGCCAAATAGTGTGCAAAGTTAGCAATTTTTTTTCAAACACGCAACACCCCGGCCGCTCTTTCATATAATCCGCGTATGCGTGTGAAACGAAACAACGAAGAAACGAAACAACGAATTTTCGTCGATTCGTAATTCTTTTTATGAAAGTGTGTCAAAAGCCAACCGTGTGAAACACAGCGTGCAAACAATCCACAGGAGGACAGGAGATTTAGCAGGAGGACAGGGGGTAATACATTGATAATCAGATATCAACAAGTAGCGCCGAGGCTTGCCTCGGCATACAGAACCGGCCGCCAGCAATGCGACCTCGCAACTGCCCACCGGAAGAGGTATGCTTCGGCATAAGCTGGTGCTCGGTAATTGGAACCGCTCCGCGGTACATGGCTGAGAGATAGCGTGTTATCCCCACATAGACTTCGTCAATGTGGTGTTGAGGGGTATGCGCAACAGCTTCGCTGTTGTGCAAGCATCCATATTAACATTTTTAACAACCGGTTTTTTACATTGATCCTTTTAACGTAAAACATAAACGTAGAACGTAGTTTTCGTTGATTCATTATTTCGTTTGATTCGTTTAAGGCAGTACACGTTTTCCGTGGGTTAAATGGAAGAACCGTGGCAACACACCGCCCTAAATCCGTTGCTAAAGGTTGTCCATCCACTTTTGCGCGTCAGTGGCATCGGTGAAGGAGAGGGTTTCGCCGGCGAGGAATTCTTGATGTGCTTTGTCGATTTTTGCTTTTAGTGTTGCAGGCAATCTTTGTGGGGCGAAAAGGTCGTCTAATGTTACTACGTTGATGAAATCGCCGCTGTATTCATTGTAGGTGAGGCCGTAGGTGGTGATTAGGGTGGAGTGGATGGACATTTTGCGTGGGATGCGGTCGAGCAGGAGGTTCTTGCGGTGCGCAATCTTGGCGTGGTAGGCTTTGTCGACGGTAAAGTCTTCGCTGTAGAACTTCATCTCGCAGAGGTTGTAGACGTTGTCGCGGCGCTTGATGATAAGGTCGATTTGAGCGCCTTCGGAGTTGTCGTCGCCACGTTGAATCCATGCCGACTGCTCGGTGCTCACTCCGGCGATGCCCAAGGCGGCTTTGATTTGGGCGATGTGGTTGAGGCAGACCTCTTCAAATGCGATGCCTCGCCAGCTTGTTACAGATTGTGAATCAATGTTTTGCGTCCAGAAGTCTTCGACTTGGTTGCGTCGGCCTTTCATGTAGGTTTGATGGAAACGGCAGAATGGGTCGATGAGTTTGTAGTGGACGTTGCGCGCGCTTTCGCCAAATGGTACGTACTCCAACAGGAAATTGCTTGCCACTAAGGCTTTTAGCTTGTCGGAGAGGTTGCCGCCATCGTCGATGCCGGTGCCTGTGGCGATTTCTTTCCGAGTAAACCCGGAGTGCCGTTTGCCCACGAAGTCTACGATGGCTTTCATCTCCTCTGGTGAAGAGAATACGGATGAGAACAGCAGGTTGTATTCATCCTTGAGCTTGCCATTGGCTGCAAACAGCAGTCGGTCAACGTTTTGCGACAGACTCAATTGCGGTTCGAAGTAGTTGAGATAGTAGGGTACACCGCCAAAGATCATGTAGCTCTGCACGATGTCGTAGCGCGAGATGGAGATGTTTTTGTGCCGAAAGAATAGCTCACATTCGTGCAAGGTGAAAGGTGATAGCTTGATAACGTGGGTGGTGCGACCATATAGCCCGCCGTGATTATTGATTAGCTTGTCGAGAATCCAGGAGTTGGCACTGCCGCACACAATCACCATCACGTTGTCGCGGTGGCAAGCCCACGAGTTCCAAAAGCCTTCGAAAGCAGTGAGGAAGCCCGAGCGCGGAGTGTCCATCCATGGCAACTCGTCGAGGAAAATGACTTGGCGTTGGCCGTTGTCGATGTTTTGCAGGTGCATACTGAGCATGAAGAACGCCTCGAGCCACGAAGTTGGCGCCTTGCTCCGGGGCATCCCTTGCAGCAGAAGCGAGTGGTAGAAATGCTTGAGTTGCTGCGGCATCAGGTTCTTCTTGCCGCCTTCATCCACCGGCGATAAGCCGGCATGGCGAAAGGTGATTTTGTTCTTCAGTGCCTGGTCCACCAAGAACGTCTTGCCCACACGACGACGGCCGTAAACAGCCACAAGGTGTGCTTGATTGCTGTTGTACAGAGAGTGTAACTCGGTGATTTCAATTTCGCGTCCTACTATCGTTGCCATAGAAAATGCTTTTAATTGTCTGCAAAGGTATAAAAAAATCCGTTCGCAGACAAATAAAAGGCATTTTTACCCCAAATTTTAACATTTCACCTTGCCGTTGCAGCTGTAGATGGTCCGTTGGGGGAAGGTTTACTGCCGGTGGCGGGGGAACATCTTGCGGAGGCGGAGCAGCAGGCGGGGCAGGCCGGGGGCGGCTACCATCAGGGTGACGGCGCCGATGATTAGCAGCAGGCCGAGGGCGAGGCGCAGGGTGAGAGCTTCGCCGAAGATGGTCACGCCGAAGAGCACGGCGGTGGCGGGTTCGAGGGCGCCGAGGATGGCGGTGGGCGTGGAGCCGACGTACTGGATGGCGGCGGTGGTGCAGATGAGCGACACGGCGGTGGGTAGCAGGCCGAGGGCGAGCAGGCAGCCCCACATGTACCATTGCTCGGCCGGCGGCACTTGTACCCCGGTGCAGGCTGTGCGGCCGACGAATAGCAGGCTGCCGAAAA
>JBJEKG010000102.1:0-3344 GCA_051878535.1 Muribaculaceae bacterium | reverse complement strand
TACCGACTTTTCTTTTATCTTTATCAGTTTTGCAAACATAGCTGAATAGTTACACATAAAGTGTGTTACTTGCACCGGTGTGTGAAGAGAGACCGCGTCGGACCATCCTGTGGAAGGCTTCAGACCCTGGCCGAACAGCTCCGCGGCATAGCTACCACTTTAGCAACCATGCCGCAGAGCGGTATGGCAGTAGAAACTGTTCAAAAGTCTAAAATAAAAAATTCACACCTGTATCGCCCGTCCTGTATGCCGAGGCAAGCAGACCCCGAGGCAAGCCTCGAGGCTACAGGCTTCACTTGTAGACACCTGATTATCAATGGCTTAAGCCCTGTCCTCCTGTTAAATCTCCTGTTCTCATGTGAGGCGTGGATTAGAGGAGGCGGAGCTTGTAGGTGAGGCCGAGGTTGATGCGGAAGAGGTTGGAGAGGAAGTCGGCATTGGGGTCGGCGTTGTGGCCGTGGGCGAAGTTGATGCAGGCGTTGAGGCGCAGGTCGTGGCCGGCGGCGTCGAAGGGGAAGAACTCCACACCGGCGCCGTAGGTGGTGATCTCTGTGCCGGGGAGCACGGTGAGATCGGCCGGGGTGTTGGTGCGGTTGACGTCGTAGGTAAACTTGGCGAAGGCGTTGAGGCGGCGGTGGCAGGTGATGGAGCAGTCGGCCGAGACGGTGCAGTTGCGGAAAAAGAACGTCTGGTGGTCGGCGGCGCGGTTGATGAGGTCAAGTTCGAAGGTGGCACGACCGAGCGTAAAGCTGTGACCCAGAGCAAGATACGAGATATAGTGCGACGGCCGCCATTCGAGCAGGTTGACGGAGTAGAGCGTCGACAGCGGTCCGTGTTGTCCGACCCACATCAGGTGGTAGGCGTAGATGTCGTTGTACTCCGGCGTGCGGAACGGGCTCTCGGTGAACTGGAACGTGAACGCGTCGCGCCCGCCATTGACCTTGTAAGTGGCCTGAACGCCAAACTGATAGCAAGGCAGCGAGCCCCAGAACTCGGAGGCAGTGTAGATGTCGATGGGTGCGCGATTGTACTCGTAAGTTCCCACGGCCAACGGTTGCTTGCCCACGGTTATGGCCCAGTGGTCGGTCGGCCGGTATTCGGCGCAAAGGATATCGGTGGCGGCGAGCACGTCGTCCGAAGGGATGTGCTTATTGATACGCTGGCGCCAGGAGTACGACACCTGCGGGATGATGTCGCCGAAGAGCGACACGTTGAGATAGTCGCACTTGAAGCCGTTGCGGTCGTGAAGCGCGTCGCCATCGATTGAGTAGTTGTAATAGCCTAATCGTGTTTCGACACCGACGTGCGCGGTAGGGCGAAGCTGCGCGCCGGCGGTGCAGCCGCCCAAGATGGCGGCTGCACAGATTATGTGGCGCAGATTCATAGCTTACGGAGTACCACGCGGTCGATGAGCGCGTGATTAGTGGCGATGTTCATGTTCTCGCAGTCGCTGTCGAAGAGGATTTGCAGACGGTGCGAACCGGCTTTGATGTCGGCGGTAACCACCGACGAGCTGCCCCATTCGCTCCAGTTGCCCACGCCGCGTTGCGGCATCACGAGCGTACCCACGCGAGCATTGTCCACGGCAATGTGGCGCACGGCGCACTTATTCTCGGTGTTGACCGGACCGTTGCCGTTGGCATAAATCAAAGCGATGGAGTAGCGGCCATCTTCGGGCACGTATATGTCGAGGTCGATGGCTTTGGTGGTGCGGTCAGTCTCCACAAAGCCGTTGCCTGTGTATCCGGAGATGATGGTAAACGGCTGATAGCTAACTTCTTGCGAAGTCATCATAGTGGATTCGCCGGGGAATTCAAAGGTGAATGTGGGCAGATTGTCGACCGGTTCGGAGGCGAACGACTCAATGCCCGGAGCAACCACGGCCACCACTTGGTATACGCCCGGAACTGTGGCGTCGAAGGTAGTGGAGTTTGTGCGAGCTATGCGTTCACCGTTGCGGATGATTTCGTAGTGGTAAGTGGAGAAGTCGGGGAAGGTGCCATTCTCCACGGGGCGCCAAGTGAGCACGTTGCCTTCGATGCGGGCGATGGGGGTGACGGGTGTCTTGGCGTTGCGTTGATGGTTAACTACCAATGGCGCAATGGGTTGGTCGTCCATAGTGATGACGATGGTGTGGTGGCCCTTGATGTTAGAAGCTAACGAGGGCTCGTGTTCGCGGCCATCGAGGGTGAAGGAGGCGATACGCGAACCGGCGCCGCGCACGGTGATGTCGAGCGTAGCGTTGCGGTACTTGAAGCCGGTCAGCGAGCGCTCGGCAGCAAGGTTGGCGGGCACGAACGGGTGGAAGTTCAGGCTGTTAGCGGTGAACTCGATGCCGAAAAGAATCTTGTGAGTGATGGCGATGTTGCCGGCGAGGCACCACAGCATGTTGGACGAGTTGAGTTCGGTGGCGATGTCGCCGTTGTCGAGCACGAGGTTCTCCTTATTGGTGCAGAACAGAGCCGCGGGACGGAACACCGAGCCGATGGCCTCGAGGCAACCTTGCTCGTTGCCCACCTTGGCATTGGCCAATGCCCAGTAGGAGGCCACCCAGGGCCAGAGAGCGTTGTTGTGGTAAGGCGTCATATCGGAAATCTGCGGATAGAACACACCAACGCCGAAGGGGGTGATGGGGGTGGATTCAGTGATGCGGCGAGCGCGATCGGCGGGTGCCACACCGTTGAGGATGGCGAGGCTCAGGCCGAGGGATTCAGCGCGGGGATTGAGCACGAGGTATTCGCGGCCGTAGTCGTACATGGCATAGTAGCCGAGGTCTTCGAGCCAGAGGTCGCGGTTGACAGCTTCGGCCAAGGCAGCGGCGCGAGCGCTAAACTGCTGTGTTTCAGCCTTGTAGCCAAGAATTTGGGCAATTTCGGCCAGCACGTTGTAAGCCGACGCGTGCACCACGGTGGTGCTCAGCGCGTGCGATTGGTAAATGTCGGCTGTCTGCATCCAGCGCGGATAGCTCTGCTCTCGCCAGTCGATGAAGGACGTTTCGCCGCGGGTGAGACCTGTGGGGTCGAGGTTAACCACCTGTTCGTCAGTGGCTAACGAGCGCTTGATGATGGGGTAGATGTATTCGAGCCACGCGCGGTCGCCTTCCACTTTGTACAACTCGAAGGCGGCGAGCGCCCAAATCATGCGGTCGGAGCTGACGGGCCAGGCGCCGCCGCTACCGGTGTCTTGGATGATGCGGCCGAGGCTGTCGACCTTGCGCATCAGCGAGCAACGGGTGGCTTCGGGTTGCATATAGGCCATCGACAGCAGGATGGAGTAGCTCACGTCGCGCGTCCACACGCCGGGCCATTCGCGACCGGTGCGCAGTGTGGTGTCGGGCTCCACGG
>JBJEKG010000101.1:0-3358 GCA_051878535.1 Muribaculaceae bacterium | reverse complement strand
CACCGCGGGTGCACCGTGCTTTCCGGCATGGGTTGGTATAGCAAACAGGAGGTGAAAGTGCTCATGGTGATGGCGCGCAAGATTGAATCCGTAGCCATTTTCCGCATCGTCAAAGGCATCGACCCTGACGCTTTCATCACACAGGGCAACGTCAATGGCGTGTATGGCAAGGGCTTCGACCAAATGAAAATTAAGATGAAAATCGAGCCCGAGGCTCCAAAGCGAGTGGACGAACATCCTCAGCTCACCGACAAACATCTCTCGGCACCAACCGGCCACTCGATTATCTAACTGCTAAACAACTGATTTACAATGAATAATATGCTGTTAAGAGCGCTTTCCGGCGCAGTATATGTGGCCTTACTGGTCTTCACCCTGATGTTCGCACCCGCATTCTGCTTCGGCGTGCTGATGATTGTCTTTGCCATGATTGGCATCGGCGAACTGCAAGCGATGCGCGCTAAAGAAGCCCCGATGGGCAAGTGGGTGCGCTTCCTCGATTTGCTGCTGCCCATTGCCGTGATTGGCCTCGTCACCATTGCAAACTCCGATTTGTTTATGGACGCAACGAAAATTCCGGTTATCATTTTGGCCGTATACGCATTGCTGTATGTTAATATTCGCACGATTGTGGCTGTGCGCGACCGTTCCGAGCATCCCGTGCAGAATTATCTCACATCGGCTTTGTCGTTGTTGTATATTGTGCTGCCATTGACAGCTCTAACCATCTTGGCTCATAAGTCGGCATCGTTCGTCCTCATTACCTTCATTATGATATGGGTGAACGACACCGGCGCTTACCTCACCGGCCGCACCTTCGGTCGACATAAGTTGTGCGAGCGCCTCTCGCCCAAGAAGACTTGGGAGGGCTTTTGGGGCGGCTTTGCCTTTGCCGTCTTGACCGGTATCGTGGCCGGACTGTTCTTCTTGTCCTACAATCTCGTGCTTTTGGCTGTATACGGTGCTATTGTCAGCGTGATAAGCACTTACGGCGATTTGTTTGAATCATTACTTAAACGTACAGCCGGAGTAAAGGATTCCGGCAACCTCATCCCTGGTCACGGCGGCATCCTCGACCGCATCGACTCGGTTTTGGCGGTGGCCATCCCGGCTTGGTTGTTCCTAAGTTTAGTTGAAGTCTTATAATAATGAATACTACAAACCTCATAACCAAAGCCGCAATCACTGCTGTTGCGGCTTTGTGTGTAAATACTATGGCGGCACAATCGCTGCGCGTCAACCAGGTGGGTTACCTTCAGCAAGATTTGAAGGTGGCCGTGTACATGGGCAACGTAGACCCCTCAAGGCTCTCGTTCGAGTTAGCCTCCGCCGACTACGGCATCGTGGCCGTGGATTCGGTGGTGCAAGCCGAACCGTGGGCGCCGATGGCTTACGCCGCACGCATCTACTTCTCCTCGGTCACCCAACCGGGCGAGTATGTGCTCACTTGCAAACTTGGCAGCCAAGTGGCCGAGGTCATCAGCCTGTACATCGGCGATGACGCCTACAGCCGCTTCGCTCTCAACGAGCTGCCGCTCGTTTACCTGCGCCAGCAGCGCTGCGGCTTCAACCCCGTGCACAACGAGCCGTGCCATACCAACGACGGCTTCTTAGTGCTCTCCGGCGACCGCGATGGCCAACACGTCGACGTCACCGGCGGTTGGCACGACGCCTCCGACTACCTCCAATACCTCACCACCTCCGCCAACACAGTCTACCAACTTCTGTTTGCCTACCGCGAGAACCCCACAGGCTGGGCTGACCATTACGACGCCAACGGCCGTCCCGGTGCCAACGGCGTGCCCGACATCCTCGATGAAGCGCGCTGGGGCTTGGAATGGATGATGAAGATGAACCCTTCCGACGGCGAGTATTACAACCAAATCGCCGACGACCGTGACCATCGCTTCGTGGGCATACCCTCAGCCGACAACGTCGACTACGGCATGGGCGAGGGTGGGGCACGTCCCGTGTATCCATGCATCGGCCACCACTGCGGCCTCGGCAAGTACCTCAACGAGAGCACCGGCTTGGCTTCATCTGTGGCCAAATTCTCCTCGTCGTTCGCACTCGGTAGTGAAGTCTTTGCCAACCTCGACCCGGCCTTTGCCGCCGAGATGGCTCGTCGCTCCGAAGCCGCTTACATAGTGGCAAAAGCCAACCCCGGCGCGTGTCAAACCTGCTCCACCGTGTCGCCATATCGCTATGAAGAGTGCAACTGGGTCGACGACCTCGAGCTTGCAGCCGTGGCGCGATACCGCCTCACCGCCGATTCCACGCTGATGGCCGACGCGGTCAGCTACGGTCGCCAAGAGCCGGTGACACCTTGGATGGGTGCCGATTCGGCTGCTCACTATCAGTGGTATCCCTTTGTCAACCTCGGTCACCCTGAAATCGCACGCCTCAACAGCGAGCGCTCGGCCGAGTTCGCCCGCAATATGCGCAGCGGCCTATCGCGCGTTGCCGACCGCGCCGGCAACAACGCCTTCCGCTACGGTGTGCCCTTCATTTGGTGCTCTAACAACCTCGTAGTAGCACTTGCCACCCAGGCCACACTTTACCGCGAAATCACCGGCGATGTGCAGTTCCGCGAACTCGAAACCGCCGCCCGCGACTGGCTCTTCGGCGTCAACCCCTGGGGACAAACAATGATTATCTTGCCCGAAGATATGGTGCTGTCGTCGCCGCTCGGCCCACACTCGGCCATGACCGACCGCAGCGTCGCCGGCCGTTCCGGTCGTGATTACCTCGTCGGCGGCTTGGTCGACGGACCCGTCTACACCACCATCTTCAACAAGCTCTGGGGTGTGCACCTGCGCCGCGACGACCGCTTCGCCCAATTCCAAGGCGGCCCGGCCGTCTACCACGACGACTACAGCGACTACTCCTCCAACGAACCCACCATGGACGGCACCGCCTCCCTCACCTTCCTCCTCGCCCGCCTCTGCCGCCACTAACTTGTTGATATTATGATTAATGAATCACTTCAGCCTGGCATCATTGTCCGTAGCCCTAAGCGCGCCTACACCATTCGCCGCGTCCTTGGGCAGGGCGGTTTCGGCATTACCTATCTCGTGGACACCCCGCTGAAGATGGGCAACATCACTTTCAAGGCCAAGTTCGCCCTCAAAGAGTTGTTTGTCCACAGCTACTGCTTCCGCTGCGATAATTCCTGCGAGGTGGTGTATCGCGCAAGCAAGACGCAAGAGATGGCACGCTTCCGCCGTTCTTTTGTGAGCGAAGCGCAACGGCTGCAGCGCCTCGACCTCAACCACCCAAACATCGTCAACGTGGACGAGGTGTTCGAGGCAAACGGCACGGCTTACTATGTGATGGAATATATTGAGGGCGACACGTT